>NZ_BAAILO010000032.1:0-22323 GCF_054589115.1 Cupriavidus sp. 8B
ATGCTAATTTACATGGCTACATAATAGTCTCAAAAAATGGCCGACACCCAGCGCCGATGCGGGTTCCGGCTATTCGAGAAGCCAAAGCTCGGGCTAAAGCATCCGGCTGTGCTGGAGGCTGCAGTGGTGGGTGTTCCGGACGAGCATTACGGTCAGGAATTGATGGCGTGCATTGTGTTTAAACCCGGAGAACGATGCACGGAGGACGAATTGAGATCGTTTTGCAGGAACGAGCTCGGCGCGTACAAGACACCCAGGTCTTTCCGCTTTGTCGACGAGCTGCCCAAGGGACCATCTGGCAAGGTGCAGCGGCTGAAGCTCCTCAGCATGGAGGGAATCCCTGCATAGTGCTTTTGCCGAACGACTTCCCGTTGGGTACCCGATCGGCCTCATCCCTGTTGAATTCGCCCCATGTCAGCGTCAGTCACTTCGACGGTCCTGACGATCATGCGCGCGAGTTGCGGCAATTCAATCAGCAGTACCTGCAGATCGGGCCCGGCCGGTTCGCGCCCGCTGGCGCCCTGAGCACCAATCTGGTGCAAGGCGTTGCCAACCACATCAAGGTGATCAAGCGCTTGGTCTGTGGCTTCGGCACTGACCGCTACTTCTTCTTCAAAACTCGGGCGGCCTTCCCCGGAAATCGGTGATGCCACTTTTGGCGGAGGGCGGACAGGGCACAGCACCTTTTGTATCCTCTGAGTTGATTTATAATGGGGCGGTCAGAGTCGTCGCCCCGCAAATCGCTCCATCTCCCGCACCAGCAAAAGTTCAGCGCGGCCGACGGTAAAGCGACGGTAAAGTCCCATGCCGATCACGGCCAGTCCCTTTAACCATGCGGGTTTGGGCGGCCTGTTGATGATCGAGTGGGAGTGAAATTCCCGTTGGGAAACATTATTCGCTAGTTGATTGACTATTAAAGCCCTGTTTTTACAGGGCTTTATATTTCGGATTGTCGCCTGGTAGTTCTCGCATTCTGGAGAGTGTTGGAGGAACTCGTGGCGATTCAGTTTGGTACAACTGCACTTGGCGTTGCCGTGGATATCGCCATGGCACATGGAAGCTCGCCGGTTCCAGCCATGTCTTGCGCCGTGGCGTTCCCCTGTCAAACTATCCGTATGCGGCAGCGTTTGTGGAAAGCATCGATGCATTGCACGGCACCGGCGTGGCGGCAGATAGTAGCGGCTACATCATTTTTAGCACCATTTTTGGAATTCTCCCGTGGAAATTAAAGTCAACTTTCTCGATAAACTACGTCTTGAAGCCAAGTTCGATGACTTCACGGTAGTGGCCGACCAGCCTATCCGTTATAAGGGCGATGGCTCGGCGCCTGGTCCCTTCGATTATTTTCTGGCCTCATCGGCCTTGTGTGCCGCTTACTTTGTGAAGTTGTACTGCGTAACCCGCAATATTCCTACCGAAAATATCCGCCTGTCGCAGAATAATATTGTTGATCCGGAAAACCGTTACCAACAGATTTTCAAGATTCAGGTTGAGCTGCCGCCGGATATCTCGGAAATGGACCGCCGAGGTATTTTGCGCTCTATCGAGCGTTGTACGGTGAAAAAAGTGGTGCAAGCCGGACCCGAGTTTGTCATTGAAGAGGTAGAGAACTTAGATGCGGATGCTCAGTCGTTGCTGACGTTGAAGCCGGCTTCTGACGCCAGCACCTATATTGTGGGCAAGGATCTGCCGTTGGAGCAAACCATCGCCAATATGTCGGGCGTTTTGGCGGATCTGGGCATGAAGATTGAAATCGCTTCGTGGCGCAATATCGTTCCCAATGTGTGGTCGCTGCATATCCGCGATGCGCACTCGCCGATGTGTTTTACCAATGGCAAGGGAGCGACCAAAGAAAGCGCGTTGGCGTCGGCGTTAGGAGAGTTTATCGAGCGCCTGAACTGCAACCATTTCTATGGCGGTACGTTTTGGGGCGAGGACATCGCCAATGCGGCGTTTGTTCATTACCCGAACGAGCGCTGGTTCATGCCTGGCCCGGAGGATGCGCTGCCGGCTGAAATTCTGGATGCGTACTGCCTGCAAATTTATAATTCCGATGGCGAGTTGCATGGCTCGCATCTGTACGACACCAACTCCGGCAGTGTACAGCGCGGTATCTGTTCGCTGCCGTATGTGCGGCAGTCGGACGGCGAAGTGGTGTATTTTCCGTCCAACCTGATCGAAAACCTATTCGTCAGCAATGGCATGAGTGCCGGTAATACGCTGGCTGAAGCGCAGGTGCAATGCCTGTCCGAAATTTTCGAACGAGCGATAAAGCGCGAAATTCTGGAAGGTGAAATCGCATTGCCTGATGTGCCGCACGAAGTGCTGGCGAAATACCCTGGCATTCTGGCCGGAATTCAGGGGTTGGAAGAACAGGGCTTTCCGGTGCTGGTAAAGGACGCGTCGCTGGGCGGGACCTATCCGGTGATGTGCGTCACCTTGATGAACCCGCGCACAGGCGGTGTCTTTGCCTCGTTCGGCGCGCACCCAAGCTTCGAGGTGGCGCTGGAACGGAGTTTGACGGAATTGCTGCAGGGGCGCAGTTTTGAAGGCCTGAACGATTTGCCTCAGCCCACCTTTGTCAGTAACGCCGTGACGGAATCAAACAACTTTGTTGAGCACTTCATCGATTCCAGCGGTGTGGTGTCGTGGCGCTTTTTCAGCGCCAAGGCGAATTTCGAGTTTGTTGAGTGGGATTTTTCTGGCCAGGGTGAAAACTCCAATGCCGAGGAAGCCGCAACGTTGTTCGGCATTCTCGAAGGCATGGGCAAAGAGACTTACATGGCGGTGTATGACCAGCTGGGTGCCGTAGCCTGCCGGATTTTGGTGCCTGGTTATTCGGAAGTTTACCCGGTAGAGGATTTGATCTGGGATAACACAAACAAGGCGCTGTTGTTCCGCGCCGACATTTTGAACTTGCATCGCCTGGACGATGCTGGCCTGGAGGATCTGCTTGAGCGGTTGGGTAACAGTGAGCTGGATGAGTACTCCGATATTGCCACTTTGATCGGCGTCGAATTTGACGAGAATACGGACTGGGGGCAGCTGACAGTTCTCGAGTTGAAGCTGCTGATTCATCTCGCCCTGCAGCAGTTTGAGGAGGCGCAAGAGCTGGTAGGAGCCTTCCTGCAGTACAACGACAACACGGTCGAGCGCGGATTGTTTTACCAGGCCTTGAATGTGGTGCTGGAGGTGCTGCTCGATGACGACCTGGAACTAGACGACTACGCGGTCAACTTCCGTCGGATGTTTGGCAACGCTCGGATGGACGCGGTAATGGGGTCAGTGGACGGCAGCGTGCGCTTCTTCGGGTTAACGCCAACGAGTATGAAACTGGAGGGTTTCGATAGGCACCACCGCCTGATCGACAGTTACAAGAAATTGCATAAGGCGCGGGCCAATGTGGCAGCTACAGCCAGTTAGGGTTACGAGTCATGGCTGGATGCGACGATGCCGTTCAGGGGGGTGGCGTTGGATCGCGGTGACAGAGGACGGCTTCCAACAAGCAACGTGTACGGCGGTCTCAATCTACACCCGTATCTTTGAGGGGCGCCTACTGACAAGGTCCGCTTGTCTTATGAAGCGTGTATGGAGCCGGCCAGGAAGCAGCGCACGCCTGGCCAGCCCGAATTGAATGCGCCGAACGGCGCTCGGGATCGGTCTTCTTGCCGGTAGCCCCCGCTTCAGCCTGCCTCTTCCCTATGGCCTGCCGCCAGCTCGCTCATGACCTGCGCTTCCCGTGCAATCCCGGCTGCCAGCGACAGCACGTCGCTCTGGAACGCCTGATTCAATGCGCCAAAGGTGTAGTGGCCATGAGTGATGCCAGCTCCGATCCCAGCAACGTCGCGCTTCTTGAATTTGAGTATCCCGAGATGCCGCGGAGCCGAGCGACCATACTAAAGGTTGATTGATATATCAGACGCGTTGCGAGAATACTCTAGCAAAACAAGCTCATCCCACATCCCCATCGTGCAGTGGAGACAGGAACCATGACACACGGCACCGCGCAGATTGGATCGACGCCCTATCGCACGAACATCGTCGTATCGGGCCACGCAATCACGGCCGATGAACCCCACGCGCTCGGCGGACAAGGGGCTGGACCGGCCCCCTACGATTTATTGCTTGCAAGCTTGGGAGCGTGCACCGCCATCACGCTCAAGATGTATGCCGAACGTAAAGGTTGGGTCCTTGAGTCGCTCGAAGTTTCCCTGCGGCTTCTTGGGACAGACGAGCTCCGCATCGAGCGGACGCTTGTGATCAAGGGGCTGGAGGACAGCGAGAAAACGCGTCTGGCGGAGATTGCCGAGCGCACGCCCGTAACGAAGACGTTGAGAGCCGGGTTGCCGATCGAAACTCGCCTCGCGTGACGCTGATCTGGTTCACGCAGACAACCGCCAACCTTCCCGAAGCTGACGGCTCGTGGCAATGAATCCTCAGGACGCCGCTCTCGAGAGGAGAACGCTCATATGATCCAGCAGCATACAGGCGGTGACGGAGAGCGCAGGCACCAGATATTCCCCGTCCTGACACCGATCCAGGTTGAGGCGGCGCGCCGGTTCGCAAGCGGTCCGCCGCGGTATTTTGCGTCGGGTGAGATTGTCTTCGCCACGGGGGAGAGGAATGTGCCCGTCTGGCTCGTGCTGGATGGCTCGATCGACGTTCAGCGCCGGGATGGTCTTGACGAGGAAACGCCAATCACCACCCATCGAGCAGGGCAGTTCACGGGAGAGGTCAGCCAGATTGACGGCCGTGCGTCGATCGCCTCGGCGCGAGCCGGTCCTGATGGCGCTACGCTGCTTCCGTTCAATCCGCCGCATTTGCGAGCCCTGATGATCGGGTCGGCGGAGGTCGGTGAGATCGTCATGCGCGCGCTGATCTTGCGCCGTGTCAGGCTGATCGAACACGGCGGCTCGGGCACGATCTTGATTGGTGCGCCAGACGATGCGCATCTTCTGCGCCTCCAGGGCTTCCTGACCCGCTGCGGCTATCCCAACCACGTTATGGATCCCAAAGTCGATGGCGGTGGGCGCAGTTTTATTGAGCGGATGGCGCTTCTCCCCACCGACCTGCCGCTGGTGGTCTGCCCTAGCGGCAACGTGCTGAAGCGGCCCGATGAGCGCGAGCTGGCGGCCTGTCTCGGCATCATCCCCAAGATCGAGCAGCAGAAAACCTACGACGTCGCCATCGTCGGCGCGGGACCGGCCGGGTTGGCCGCAGCGGTCTATGGCGCTTCGGAGGGCCTCTCGGTGATCGTTCTGGACGAGCGCGCCATGGGCGGCCAGGCCGGCGCGTCGGCGCGAATCGAAAATTATCTTGGCTTTCCTACAGGCATCTCAGGACAGGCGCTCGCTGGCCGCGCATTCACCCAGGCCCTCAAATTCGGGGCTGAGGTGGCCATCCCTGTGAGCGTCGGGCGGCTCGATCGCCACGAGGATCGGCTGACGCTCAAGCTATCCGACGACTCGACAGTGGCCGCGCGTACTATCGTGATTGCCTCAGGTGCCGCCTACCGACACCCCGACATTGCCGGTCTCGCGCATTTCGAGGGCTCCGGAGTTTCCTATTGGGCATCCCCGATCGAAGCCCGCTTGTGTGCCGGCAAGGAAATCGCTCTTGTCGGCGGCGGCAACTCGGCGGGCCAGGCGATCGTGTTTCTCGCGCCACACGTGAAGCGACTTCACGTGTTCGTCCGGCGAGACCTGTCGGAGACGATGTCCCGCTACCTCATCGACCGCATCTCGGCACTGTCCAACGTGGAGATTCATGTCGGTACGGATCTGACCGGACTCGCCCCCACTGGCGACACGCTCGCCAGCGCCACCGTTCGCGATCGCGCCAGCGGCACCTCGACGCACTACGATATCTGCCACCTGTTCCTGTTCATCGGCGCGACGCCGCATACCTGCTGGCTCAACGACTCGATTGCGACGGATGACAAGGGCTTCATTCTTACTGGCGCATCGACCTTATCTCTCGAGACCAGCATGCCTGGAGTCTTTGCAATCGGCGACGTCCGCGCTGGCTCGACCAAGCGAGTTGCCGCTGCGGTCGGCGATGGTGCCGCTGCCATCTCCCAGATCCACGGTTACCTCAGCAAACTGACAAAGGAGGTGGCATGAAGACCTGTGATCATGCGGATACGATCCGTGATGTCGTGCCAAGCGCCCTGGGTTGTGAAGAATGCCTCAAGGTGGGCAGCCCGTGGGTGCATCTTCGGTTGTGCCGAACCTGCGGTCACGTTGGCTGCTGCGATAACTCTCCCCTCAAGCATGCCCGCGCGCATTTCGAGAAAACCGGACATCCAATCATTGAGGGATATGACCCCCCTGAGGGATGGGGGTGGTGCTACATTGATCGGGAAGAGATCGTGCTACCGGGCCAGACGCCGCAGCGAGGACCCATCCCACGGTTCGTCTGATGGAGCGCTAATCGGGCTTGTATGAACGCGAAGGGTCTGGCAGGCGCGCAGTCGCATCCCTCACCGCACTCCGCAGCGTCCGTTTCACGAGCTTCGAAATTCAAAATATTTGAATAACATGTGCGCGAATCGATCACTTTTGGCGAAACTCTCGCTGCTATAGTTCGTTCAATGGCGTAGAAATCACAAAAACAACGCCGTCAAACAACGTCAATCTAATTGAATCAACTCGCGGCGCAGACTGCGGATTGTCGCAGGATCGCAGTCTCAAATGAACAGGAGAACTCCCATGTCCAAACTACCGTTGCTCGAACCCGCCGATTGCGCATTGATCCTCGTTGATGAACAGGCAGGCCTTGCGTTCGCTGCGGGTTCTCAAGACCCCCAGATTCTGCGCAGTAATGGCCTTGCCGTCGCGAAGACGGCGGTCGCCTTTGACTTGCCGGTTGTGGTCTCCACTTCGGCGTCGAAAGTGTACAGCGGCCCATTGATGCCGGCTTTTCGGGAAGTGCTACCAAACGTCACGCCGATTGAACGCCGCAACATGAACCTTTGGGAAGACGATGCGGTGCGCGACGCGATTGCGGCTACCGGAAGGCGTACGCTGATCATCGCGGGCATGTTGACGGAGGCTTGCGTGAGTTTCCCGGTGCTTTCAGCGCTGTCCGAGGGGTATCAAGTCTATGTCGTTGCCGATGCTTGTGGTGGATTGACACCGACGAGCCATGACCTTGCATTGCGACGGATGGCTTCCGCTGGCGCAGTCATGACTTCCTGGCTTCAGCTCCTTCTGGAATTCCAGCGAGACTGGACTCGTCATGACACATATGAGAAGGCGCGCTCGATCGTGGTTGAGCATGGTGGTGGGTATGGCACGGGCCTCGCATATGCGCGTGACATGATTAAGCCGACATGAGCGTCCTCAATTCGGCCACTTAACGCTTTTTGGAGGATATATAGACATGCCAGCCGTCAGCGATTCGCAACCCCACGACAACTCAGCCACCAGCTTGTGGGCGCAATGCCGCACGCCAGTGCTGCTCACCATCGTGGGAGGGGCCATCGACACCATAGGCTTCATCGCTTTGCTCGGCTTTTTCACCGCCCATGTGACCGGCAACCTGGTGCTGGCCGGCGCGGCCTTCGTGAAGGGAGGGGCGGGCATGTGGATCAAACTGGGGGCCATTCCGTTATTTATCGCCACGGTCATGTTTGCCAAAATGTGGATTGACCGCTGTAGCCAGTCCCACAAGACCCTGGGCTGGCTGTTCGTGGCGGAGGCTGTGTTCCTGTTGGGCTTCATGCTGGTGGGCCTGTACTTCGATCCGCTTCGCGACCCCGACGCGGGCGAACTGGCGTTGACCGGCGGCCTGGGCCTGATGGCCTTGGCAATCCGCAATACGTCGAGCAAGACGTTGATCAAGCACATCAGCCCCAGCACCATGATGACTGGCAATACCACTCAGTTCGGTATCGATTTATCGAATTTCGTACGCACGCTCAGCCGAGAGCATGGGGTGGCCGTGCTGAAAAGCGGGAGCATCGTAGTTGGTTTCGTCCTGGGCGCGTTTCTTGGTGCCGTGCTTTACATGCGTGTTGGATTCTGGAGCGTGCTGCCTTTCACGCTGGTGATTTTATATCTGGCCAGCCTGTCCTTTCGTAAACAATTCATCTGAGGGAGGCCATGGTCATAAACAAAAGCCGACTGGAATCCTTCAGTGATGGTGTCATATCGGTGAGCCTGACGCTGATGCTCTATCAGATTCAGCTTCCCGCCGAATTTAACTGGAACGGAGTGAAAGCGGAGGCCCATCATTTCTTCGGATATGTGCTCAGTTTTATTTACGTCGGGATTTACTGGAATAATCACCATCACTTGTTCCAGATGGTGCGAGGCATCAATGGGAAGGTCATGTGGGCTAATCTCAATCTGTTGTTCTGGTTGACGATGATTCCCATAACCACCACCTGGACTGGTAAGTCAGAATTCTCGGAAGTTCCAACTGCGTTGTATGCCTTTGTGCTGTTCATGTGTGCCGTATCCTATTGGGTATTGCAACGTGTCATTATGGCATTGGAGGGGAAAGGCTCCTCGCTCGCAGGTGCGATTGGCAAAGATCTGAAGGGGAGATTATCTCTGGTTGTCTACGCACTGGCGATCGCGGTAAGTTTTTTTAGCAGCATTGCAGCAACACTTATTCTAATTGCGATGGCTGCATTTTGGTTTTTTCCCGATTCGCGAATCGAAAGGTATCTTTTGGGGCAAGAGGGCAAGAAGCCATAAGTGAGCGTTTTGTAGTTCTTTGAACCTGTCTACTCCACTTGCAGTAGTTCAGGAGAAAAACTCCGCACCCATCACATGCGCGACTAGCTGTCAGCGTTGATTTGCCGTCTCATGGCTCATTTCTCCATGTTGGGCGCGACTGGATCGATTGTGCTCAATGGCCCATAAGGCGAATGCCGCGATCCGCGATGGAACAACCAGCAAGCTGAAGACAGCGCCGATGGTCCAGCCGAGCCCCAACAGGGTGGCGCCCACGAAAGCGCTTGCGACGCCGCTGAATCGCCCGACGCCAAACATCCAGGCGACCCCCGTGCCGCGGCCTTCGGTGGGGTAGAGCACTGCTGCGTACGAGGCCATGGACGTCACAGGCGCCGTCACGACAATACCGGAGGCAAACAACAGGATGCCCAGCAGCATGGGGTGGCCGGCACATTGACCTGCAATGAGCACAAGGGCACCCGTCAGCAGGAAGGCGAGGGTGATGGTGCGCCGAGCCGTCCATCGGTCCATCAGCCAGCCAGCGCACAGGTTGCCGAGCACACCACCAAGGGGCATCAGCGAAGCGATCAACGCGCCGTTCTATCGCGAATGCGCGCAAGTCGTCGGACGCGTCAACGATCTGACCGACCAGATGCGCGAACTTCGCGCCACACCCACGGGAAGGCCGCGCATTCAGATGCTGCCCGGCTTTGCGCTCGGGCACTTCGGTGCCTCGCTGGCGGAATTCAATCGGCGCTATCCGGCCATCCAGCTCGATGTGATCGTCAATGATCGAGTTGTCGATCCCATAGAAGAGGGTTTCGATGTTGCATTTCAGATCATCGCGCCTATTTCCGAATCGCTGATCGAGCGGCGTTTGTTCCCTGTGCGGCGCCTCTTTTGCGCCGCGCCTTCGTATCTGGACAATCACGGCACGCCGCAGCACGGGACGCAACGTTGGTCGGGCACTCGATCGGCGGTGGCGAGATCGCGCGCTACGTCAGTCGTCATGGCAGCGGACGTGTCGCGAAGGTGATTCTGATCGGCTCGGTAGCCCCCACGACCGCTGGCGTGCCCATGGAAATATTTGACGGAATCCAGAAGGCACTGGCCGACAATCGCGGGCAGTTCTTCAAAGATCTCGCTGGCCCGTTCCTTGGTATCAATCGTCCGAACGCCAGTGTTCCCCAAGGCACTGTTGACGCATTCTGGTTGCAGGGCATGTCTGGCGGCATCCTGGGGCAGATCGACTGCATTCGGGCATTCTCCGAGGTCGACTATACCGGGGACATGAAGAGGATTTCTGTGCCGACACTGATTCTCCACGGCGACGACGACCAGAATGTGCCAATCGAGATCTCCGCGCGGCAGTCAGTGAAGCTCATTCCGAACGCAACGCTGAAGGTGTACCCGGGCGGCTCGCATGGCATCGTCATGACCCATGTTCATGAGATCAATGCCGATATCCTCGGTTTCCTGAAGACCTGATCGCTTCCGATACGGGCGAGCGGCTCGAAGGAGACGGGCGCCTGGTTCCGGTTGTGGATAGCGTTTCCTTTGGCCCGCGCAGCGGATGCACATCGTCGACTGGAGTCGGCGGCCAATGTCGGCAGGATCATTCTGACGATGGACTCGGTAATCAATGGATCCCAAGCACGCGCCAGGTCAGGTGCAAGGGGATATCAGCGGGGGAGGGCTTCCCCCCGCTGACCGTACGATCAAGTGATTAGCGTCTGTGCGACGATCGCCGCCACCGCTACGCTTGAGGTGCTGATCGCCAGCCAGCATCCAAGCAGCAGGGCGCCATTGACCACGCTTCGAGCTGGTTTCATGTTGTGTGCTCCCGGGATTGACTGACGGTGCGCCTGAATCAGCGTTCGATGACCGGCGCGTGCACGGGCGCCAGCGATTCGTGCGGGGTTGCCGTGCGTTGCGCGGCCTTGTGGACCATCGTGTAGGCGTAGTCGACGCCCATGCCATAGGCGCCCGAGTGCTCCTTGGCCACGGCCATTACCTCGTCGTACGTTTCGCGGTTCTTCCAGTCGCGTTGCCACTCCAGCATGACCTGTTGCCAGGTCACGGGCACCACGCCTGCCTGGACCATGCGCTGCATGGCGTAGTCATGCGCTTCCTTGGTCGTGCCGCCCGAAGCGTCGGCCACCATGTAGATCTCGTAGTCACCTTCCAGCATCGCGCACAGCGCGAACGTGGTGTTGCAGACCTCGGTCCACAGGCCGGCCACCACCACTTTCTTGCGGCCATTGGCGGCCAGCGCGTCGCGCACCTTCTGGTCGTCCCAGGAGTTCATCGAGGTACGCTCCAGCGTTTGTTTGCCGGGGAAGACGTCGAGCAGTTCGGGGTAGGTGTAGCCCGAGAACGATTCAGACTCGACCGTGGTGATGGTGGTCGGCACCTCGAAGATCTTCGCCGCCTTGGCCAGGCCCACGACGTTGTTCTTCATGGTCTGGCGGTCCATCGACTGCACACCGAAGGCCATCTGGGGCTGGTGGTCGATGATGATCAATTGGCTGTTGCGCGGGGTCAGGACTTCAAGCTTGGCGTTCGACATGGTGCTCTCTCGGATGAAAATAATTCAATGATTTTGCGTTTGGAAATGGCAGCGCTTTGTTTGCTCGGTGGCGTTGTCGCGCTGTCCATGTGCAGAACTATAGCGATCGGAAGTGCGCGACAAGCCAGTCATGATTGTCAGTGTTGTTCAAAAAAATTGATGTTTCGGAGGTGAGGATGCGGGCGGGAGACTGGCATGAAGCATGGCCGCTGCCAGGCGCTGCGTGACAAGGACCATCTGCATGATCCGTGCTCCCGCCGCCCACCGCGCTCAGACAAGTGCCGGATAATCGGTGTAGCCAACGGTTGTTCCGCCGAAGAACGTGGCCGGATTCGGCGTGTTGAGCGCAGCCGAGGTCCTGATTCGATGAGGCAGGTCGGGATTGGCGATGAACGGCCGTCCGAATGCGATGATGTCGGCACGCCCGTCGGCAATCGCCTTTTCCGCGGATGCGCCGTCGTAGCCGCCCGCCAGCATCAGCACACCCCGGAATGCCGCACGCATCGTGCGGATCATGCTGTCCCAGCGCGGATCGGCGACTTCGTCCTTGACCGTGCCGACCATCGCGGGCTCCACCAGGTGCAGATACGCCAACGACCTGTCGCTCAGACGAAGCGCGATGTAGCCGAACGTGGCTTCTGGGGTGTCATCGCCCATACCCATGAAGCGGCCCATCGGCGTAAGCCGTACGGCCACGCGATCGGCGCCGATCTCCGCCGTCACGGCGTCGACTACCTCGAGCAGCAGGCGCGCGCGGTTCTCGATGCTGCCGCCGTAGGCGTCGGAGCGATGGTTGCTTTCCGAGTTGATGAATTGATCCAGCAGGTAGCCATTCCCCGCATGTATCTCCACGCCGTCCATGCCCGCGTCGATGGCATTGCGCGCGGCCTGACGGTAGTCCTGCACGATCTGCGCGATGCCCTCGACGGTCAGTGCCTGCGGCGTCGGGATTTCGCCCCACACGCCGTTGCCGTCCGCGTCGACAATGAACGTCTTGCCGGGCACCGGCAGCGCGCTGGGCGCTACCGGCAGCGCGCCGCCGGGCTGGAACGATGGGTGGGAGACGCGACCCACGTGCCACAGTTGCAGGAAGATCCTCCCGCCTTCGGCATGCACGGCGTCGGCCACGGCGCGCCAGCCATCGATCTGCTCCGTCGTATGGATGCCGGGCGTCCACGCATAGCCCTGACCTTGTTGGGAGATCTGTGTGGCCTCGGTAATGATCAGCGCGGCCGAGGCGCGTTGCCGGTAGTACTCCACGTTCATGGCGGTGGGCACATTGCCCGGCTGGCCTGCGCGCGACCGTGTCAGCGGCGCCATGCCCACCCGGTGGTTCAGATGCAATTGCCCGATCTTGATGGGAGCAAACAGTTGGGATGTCATGACAAGGACTCCTGTTGACGGATTTCGATAAGGAACGGTCTTAGCGTCGGGAAGCCAGCGCCAGGGCTGCCAGCGATACCAGGGCGAGACCACTGCCAGTCGCGACGACGCCGGCCCAGCCCATATGCGTGTAGAGCGCGCTGGCAACCGCCGACCCCACCGCACCACCGGCAAAGATGGCCGTCATGTACAGGGCGTTCAGACGGCCGCGGCTGTTGGCATCGAGTGCGTAGATCGCACGTTGACCCAGCACCATGTTCATCTGCACGGCAAAGTCGAGCACGATGCCGGTCAGTGCGAGCAGATACAGACCGCCAGCGCCACCGACAATTCCCGGGATAAAACTAACGGCTGCCGCGATCATCGCAACGTATGAGGCGATGCGTGTGTGCCCCGCGTCAGCCAGCCGGCCAGCGATCGGAGCCGCCACCGCGCCGAGTGCCCCGACCAGCGCGAAGATGCCGATCTGCGATTGCGACAGGCCGTAGTGGCTCGTCAGCTCCATCGGCACTGCAGTCCAGAACAGGCTGAATGCGGCGAACAGCAGCCCCTGGTACAGCGCCCTCTGACGCAGTACCGGGTAGCGCGTGAACAGATGCCACAACGAGGCCAGCAGGTTGGCGTAGGTAGTGCGATGCTCCGGCACCCGGCGCGGCAGCGTCGTGGTGATGATCGCCACCGTGGCCAGCGTCATGGCGGAGGCGATGTAGAACACCGCGCGCCACCCGAAGTACTGGGCCAGCATGCTCGACAGGGGGCGCGACAGCAGGATGCCGGACAGCAGGCCGCCCATGATCGTTCCCACGGTACGCCCGCGGAGCGATTCGGGTGCAAGGTGTGCCGCGAGCGGAATCAGGATCTGCACGCTGACCGAGCTCAGGCCCAGCAGCAGCGACACCAGCAGGAACACGCCTGGCTGCGACGAGGTGGCGGCTCCCGCGAGACTGATGGCTGCGGCTACGCCGCTGATCGTCAGCAGGCGACGGTTTTCGAGGAGGTCGGCCAGCGGCACCAGGAAGAACAGGCCGACGGCATAGCCGATCTGGGTCAGCGACACGATCACGCTGGCGCTTTGCGCGGACAGGCCAACGGCCGGTGCAATGAGCTCGATGATCGGCTGGGCGTAGTAGAGGTTGGCGACCAGCACGCCGGCGCACAGCGAGAACAGCGCGATCAACGCACTGGACATCGGCGCCGCGGCATGGCCGACCTTGTTGAAGACGGGGGAGCTTGTGGTTTCCATGGCTATGGCTTTGGGTGTCAGGTTGCGATGTCCGAAGCTTAGGCGCTGGAAAGCGCAAGTTGAATCACAACGGGATGCAAGTCAGCGTTGCATGCCACGCAACGCCTCCGCCCCGATTAGGCTTGATTTTCGATCGATAAATGCAGCACTCGCCACGCCGCAGGTCTCTCGCTTTACCATTCCATGTGGGTGGGATGGCGACAGGCCATCGACGAACTGAACGCCGTGGCGCCCGACACGCCCGACGCCCAATCCGCTGGGCGGCGAGATCGTTCCAGAAGAACTCGACGCGCCGTTTCATGCGCGAGGTGAACCGCCTGGGCGTGACGGGCGTGATCGATGCCGGCGCCGGCTACCAGAACTACCCTGAGGACTACAGCGTCATCGAAGCACTGCAAAAGGAAGGTCATCTCACGGTGCGCCTGGCCTACAAAAAAAATGCGATCTATGATTTTGCGATTAATCAGCTACGCATTCGCGCCGGCGCCGATCCGCAGACTTTTGCGCTAGGCATGCGGCACAACTTCTAGGCTGGGATTCCGCAACTACCTCAAGGGGAAGAACAGCATTCCTGCCGAGGCACTACTGATCGACAAGGCGCAATTGCTGACGCTGACCGCGCCCGAGGTGACAGCTCTCATCGGTGGGCTGCGCGTCCTGAACGTTCTCGCGGGGGAGGGGGCTCACGGGGTCCTGACTGATCGGCCGGAAACATTGACCAATGACTGCTATCGAAACCTGCTCGACATGCGGACGCAATGGAGGCCCTTTTCGCCTTCCGGCGAGGTGTTCGAGGGATATGACCGCAAGACCGGTGAGCGGAAATGGGCAGGTACGCGCGTCGATCCGATCTTCGGTTCGCATGCACAGCTTCGTACGCCTGCTGAAGTTTACGCAAGCGACGATGCCGCGGAGAAGTTCATTCGTGATTTTGTCGCGGCATGGGTCAAAGTGATGAATCTTGATCGGTTCGACTTGGCTTGACGATTGCAAGATTCGTCATCCCTGTCACTCGCGCAGGCGCTCTAATTGTGCGCGGGTGGCAGGGTGAACTGAAAGACGGAGCCGAAAGGCGCATTCGCGCTTGCCCACAGTCGGCCTACGTGTGCTTCGACGATCATTCGGCAGATCGTGAGACCCATGCCCAGGCCTTCCGTCTTCGTTGTATAAAAGCCGTCGAAGATTCGGTCCTCAGCCTGTGGTTTCAGCCCGATGCCTGTATCGTGAACCGCGACCAGGGCGGCTCCGGCCGCGTCGCACCGGGACTGAATCAGCAGCACCCGGGGGCGGTCGGTCACGTCCTTCATCGCCTCGATGCCGTTCATCAAGAGGTTTAGCAATACTTGCTGCAACTGCACCCGATCTCCGACGACCTGCGGGAGCTCGGCGGCCAGATCGGTCTGGACCAGGATTTGATGACGGATCACCTCGCAGTGGACGAGGGTTCTGGTCTCTTCGATGAGTCGGTTCAAGTCCAGCGCCACACTGACAGCGGTCGTCTTCCTGAACAGTGCACGCATCCCCCCGATCACCGAGCCGGCGCGATGCCCGGCCTGGACAATGCTCTCCACCGCATCGTGCACTTCCCCAAGATCGGGAGGCTCGCGGGCGAGCCAGCGCAGAGCCGAATTGGCGTTGGTGATGATGGTGGCCAGTGGCTGGTTGACCTCGTGGGCGATCGATGCTGTTAGTGCGTTCAAAGTTGTTACCCGCGTGACGTGAGCAAGCTGGGCCTGCGCATGATGCAGAGCTTCTTCGGCGCGCTTGCGTTCAGTCAGGTTGAGCACGAAGGAGACACCCTGATCCTCGCTCTCTTCGAAGCTTGCGGACCCAATCAGCACGGGTACGCGGCTGCCATCCTTGCGGTAGAACTCCTTCTCGAACGGCGGCGGCACGCTCCCGGTCAGCCTGAACTCCTGCGCCAGCCTGGTGTCGCGCTCATGCCATTCCGGAGGCGTCAGGTCCGCCCAATTGAGCCTGGCCGATACGAGATGGTCGCGGTGGTAGCCAAGCATGTGAAGGAACGCGTCGTTGGCCTCAAGAATGCGGCCGTCGAGGTGCCAGATGAAGATGCCTATGAAGTTGGCGTCCAACAGGCGTTGGAACTTCGCTTCGCGTTGTGCGAGATCGCGATACAGATGGGCGTTTTCGATCGCGGTTGCAGCTTGCGATGCGAGCAGCTTCAGTACCGCGGTCCGGGCCGGCGCAAAAACGCGCGGGGCAAGGTTGTTCTCGAGGTAGAGTACGCCAATCAGCTTGGCCTGAGTCAGCAATGGCAGGCACAGGATCGAACGGGCGTGCCGCCGCTGGATGTACGGATCGTCAGCGAACGCGTTCTGGGTAGTCGCATTGTCAAGGATGATGTTTTCTCGGGCGCGCAGCACATAGTGAAGCATCGATACAGGCAGCACCGCCGCGGAAACGCTCTCGTCGAGCAGTTGAACGGTGACTGCATCGCCGCGGGTTGTGGCTTCGGCAACGACGCGCAGATCGGTTCTTCGGGAAAGGACCAGCACTCCGCGCTCGGCGCCTGCCTGTTCAAGCGCCCTGCGCATGAGCGTGTCGAGCAGTTTGTCCAGCACCACTTCGCCCGAGATCGCCTGGGACACGGCAATTACCGTAGCAAGGTCCAGGCGTTCCAGCGGCAGGCCAATCGTCGCAGTCGGCGCAGGCGCGCTCTCTTCGCCACAAAGGTGTGGATGGAGCCCGTCAAGTTGCCGAACCTTGCCGTCGGCGCCCCAACGTAGATAGCCGTGGCGGGCATCCTGCAGGTAGACCCTGGCGATCTTCTCAAAGCCCCGCACAGTGTAGAAGCGCGCTGCCAGTTCGTTAGCGAGCGCCTCGTTATGGATGAAATCACTGTCTCGCGCGCTGCGGATCGCCTGTTCGTAGAGGTTCATCGCATCGGTTTCGCGATCTTCGAGGCGTGCGAGCTCGGCACCCACCAATGCGGCGCGGGTCTGGAAATTCTCCGGACAATGTTCCGCCCAGAGCAGGAGCTGGCGATGGTGCTCGCTGATGATCCTTATATGCCGGATCCTTTCTGGCTCCGCGAGCGGGATGTCGTGAGCGGCGCGCGCCAGCGCGGCGTAGAAGTGGTACTCCGCTTGCTCGAAGAACGATGGACACGTCCACAGCAGCTGCTCCGCCCGATCTGCCGCCGCCAATGCGGTTGCATAATCGCCTGCAAGATAGCGAGCCTGCAGCTTGCGGACCCAGTACCAGCAGGTGGCGAGCGTGGGACCCGGAGGCTCATCAAGATATCGCTCGTATGACTCCTCATGGAAGCCGGCATCATTCAATGTACCGAAGACCGGAGTTCGTCCGCGCAGCGAGCGGGCCAACTGGAGCTGGGGCGTGACCCTGTCCACAGCCAGGCTGAACCTCGCCTTGTACGCGAAGTCGATCATGGCCTCGGCTTCGCGCTGCACCTCGGCGAGCGGCTCGCCAATGGCGAGCATCTGGGTAATGTGATTGTTGCGCGCGAAGGACGCATAGGTGAGGTCGCCGAGCTTGCTCGCCACGTCGAAAGCACGTTGCACCAGGCTGCGCGCGGTCCGAATCGGACGAGTCCACTGCATGACGTGGCCCCCGAACGCCTGGTAGACGCGGGCCTTGAAGCGGTCCAGTCCGTGCTGCTCCACCAGGTCCACGCCTAAACGGCCGAAGCGGAATGCGGCATCGTAGTCGCCGGATTGCGGTCCCAGGAGCAGGCCGAGCCAGGCATAGTTCAGGCACGATGCGTCGCAGTTGCCATGTTCAAGACTGAGGTTGGTCATCCGGCCGATGATGAGGGAGCCCAGGTCAACGTTCGTGTACCAGGCTGGCAGCATGAGCGCCGTCAGGACATCCATCGTGCCCCTGGAGACCGCATCCGTCATCAGTGGCAGGTCGCGCAGCGCCTCGATGGGGCGGTTGCCAATCAGCTGCCACATCCGGCCGTATTCACGCAGCACGTCTTCCTTGCTCGGTTGTGCCGGACAGTGGATATCGGCACGGCGCAGGTAGTCGAGGCCCACCTCGACGGCGCGCGCGCGTTGGCCGCAGGCCAGGAACAGCTCCAGTTGAAGCTGGGTGACGTGAGCCAGGTCAGGAAGGCTGCGGGCTCGATCCGCGAGGTCGGCAAGGCGCGCTTGCGCCACGGGCAAGGCGCCGGTCAGGAACTCACATTCGGCGCGGTGGAGATCGAGCGCAAAAGCCAGCTCGGGTCGGCGCTTCCAGGCGTCTCCCCGCAGGAGGGCAGCTCCGGCGGCAAGGCAGCTCAGCGCCGAGGCGTAGGCTGTTGCTGCCTTGGCGCGTTCGCCAGCGAGCAGGTTCAGCTCGGCCACTTGCTCGCGCTCGCTGGTAGTGTGAATCAGGGCGGCGCCGCGATTGAGTTGGCCGACGATCTCGAAGATGCGGTCCGGGACTGCCTCTGGCGGCGTGCCCGCGGCCAGTCGCCGGCCGATTTCAAGGTGTGCCGCCGGCCGCGCACCCTCGGGGATCAGCCGGTAGGCGGCCTCCTGGATGCGGTCGTGCTGGAAGCGGCAAGTACCCTCCTGGCGCACCACGAGCCCAGCGTGAATCGCCGGCCAAAGCGCTTCCTCAAGGAGAGTCTGGTCTCCTCCATGAACTATCGTCAGCAGCGCGGTCGCGGCCTCGTTGCCAAGACAGGCCAACAGTTGCAGTGCATCCCGTGTCCCCTCTGGAAGGCGCCCCAGTTTGCTGAGCATGAGGTCCGCCACATTTTCGGTGAACCCCTTGGCCAGAATCTGCTCAAGGTCCCAGGACCAGCCCGCGACCCGTTGATCGAAGGCGAGCAACTCCTCGTCCGCCAGGGCCGTGAGGAACTGTACGGCGAAGAACGGATTGCCAGCGGTCTTGGCCTGTACGAGACCAGCCAGGGCAGCAACGCGCGCCGGCGGGCAGCGTAGGGCATCGGCGATTAGCCGGCCGACGTCGGTCACCCCAAGCGGGGCAAGCTTGATGTCACGCACCTGCCCACCGGCCTGGCGTATGGCCGACAATCGCCGTAGCAACGGATGGCTGGGCTTTACCTCATTGCTACGATAGGCGCCGACGAGCAGCAGATGGCGCATCTCTGATTGAGTCGCGAGGTATGCGAGCAGATCGAGCGTTCCCGTATCCAGCCACTGCAGATCGTCGAGAAAGAGCACCAGGGGGTGCTCGGCCCGGGCAAAGACGCCGAGCAGGCACTGGAATACCTGATGGAGGCGATGTTGCGTGTCCCTTGGCGGCAAGGCTGCTACAGGCGGCTGCGGCCCCAGGATCAACTCGAGTTCTGGAATGAGGGGCGCCAGTAGTGCGCCATTCGGCCCCAGCGCCGTGTCCAGTGCCTGGCGCCATGGCTCGAGCTCTGCCTCGCTCTTGCCCAGCAGTGGGCGAATCAGGTTCTGCAGCACCTGTGCCAGCGTGGCATAGGGGATGTCTCGCTTGAATTGATCGAACTTGCCCGATGCAAAAAGTCCACAACGGGATACCACGGCCTGGCGCAATTCATGTACGACCGAAGTCTTGCCGATCCCGGAATACCCCGAAACCAGCACAAGCTCCGGCGCGCTGTCTGCCATTACCCGATCATAGGCAGCAAGTAACGCCTGTATTTCGCGCTCACGTCCATGGAGCCGCGACGGGGTCATCGGCCGCTCGGGCACGTCATGCGCGCCAAGCGGGAACGCATCAATGCGGCTCCGGTTCTCCCATTCGACCTGACAGCGCCGCAGGTCAGCTTCCAGCCCTGCCGCCGTCTGGTAGCGTTCCTCTGCTGGTTTGGCAAGCAGCCTCAGCACCAGGTCGGAGAGCAACTCCGGGATACCCGGTATCCGCTGCACTGGCGGCATCGGTTGCCGGGCCAGGTGGCAGTGCACCAGGCCCATCGGGTCGTCGGTAGCGAATGGCAATACGCCAGTCAGCATTTGATAAAGGGTGACGCCGAATGCATAAAGGTCGCTGCGGGCATCGATCGGCCGGTTCATGCGCCCGGTTTGCTCGGGGGCCATATAGGCCAGCGTGCCGGTAATCTCCTCGGCCGGACCTGGTGCGTGGCGCTCGCGTGCCAGGCGCGAGGCAAGGCCGAAGCCGGTGAGCCGGGCCGACCCAAGGTTATCGTTCACCAGGATGTGGGCTGGCTTGAGGTCCTTGTGAATCAGGCGTCGCCGATGGAGCTGGCTCAGGGCCGCGGCGATGCTGATGGCCAGGCGCAGGAAGCGGCCCAACTCCATGGGAGAACCCAGCAGCCCGGCTAGCGGCTCGCCACCAAGGTCCTCGAGCAGCAGTGCTGTGTGACCGTTTTCGCACACAAGCTCCAGCGGTCGGGCCGCCCATGTCCCATCCAACTCCTCCTTCAGCCCATATTCGTGCGTGAGGCGGGAGAGATTGGAGGAAGTCGGGCGCTCGGTAGCGGGCCAGACCGCCAGAACAGGCGTTTGCTGGCCGTCGAGTTCGATGATCCAGCGGCCGAGAACGCGGTCGCTATCCTTCCACAGGACCCGGGAACGGACATCCCCCTCGACGCAGAAACGGAACGATGGCTTCATCTGCCGTGCCCCACCTTTAGTTCGGTGGCAGGTGCGGGCATGCCGCCACGGTGCGCCGGATAGCCGGCGGCAGGAGGTCCGCTTTCGAGGCGGGCGGCGCTGAAGAGATGGTTGCAGACGGAATGGATCTGGCACTCTCGTGCGGCTCGTGCCCCCATGCTTCCAGCAATGGCGTGGCCCCGGGCGAACGTCGCTAGCATCGCAGTCATGCTTGGCCCTCCCCTTGGCATGCGTGACGCGCACCAGCCGAATCTACTCAGTGCCGGAGGAACGCCGCGTCAACGGCAATGTACGTGGGGTGCCAGCCCGTTGGCTTGAATTTCTGTGCTCTTCCTTGTTCTATTGTGCGCAAGACAGCGGTAATGGAGCCCAGAGGGGAAAATCAGGGCATTAGGTCCTGCTGCGTGCGTCGCCAGTTGCCCGGTGTCTGGCCAAGACTTTTGGAGAAGCTGCGCGTGAGATGACTTTGATCGGCAAAGCCACATGAAGCGGCGACACCTGCGATCGGAAGCTCCGTGGTGCTAAGGAGCGCCGCCGCGCGCTCGAGGCGACGCTCCAGCAGCCATTCATGCGGCGTCTTGCCAGTACTCTGGCGAAACGCCCGCGAAAAATGGCTTCGGGACAATTGACAGGCATCGGCGACTTCGGCAATGGACACGGTGCTGTCGTCCAGCCGTGCGGCGAGATACTCTTGCGCCCGCGCCAGTATGCGGGAAGAAAGCCGGCCCATTGGGCGAATGCGCCCGGGGTTGACGGCTCCATAATGCTCGACCAGATGTGTCCCGATCGCGTGTCCGAGTTGATCGATAAACAATCGGCTTGCACCGTGAGCACCGTCGAGAGCCGGCAGGAGTGCCTGGGCGAGATGCGCCAGCACAGGATCGCGCAGCGCCGCGGCGTGACGCAACTCGAGACTTGCGGGGCAGCCCAATTCCAGGGCTGTCCGCTCGATGAACAGGGAGGGGAGTTCGATCAGTACGAAATCGAAGGTGCCGGAGAGATCGGCCTTGTAGTCATCCTGGAAGTTGCGCAAGTAAATGGAGCCTGCTTCAAACGCATGCGTGCTTGCGCGATTCTGATGGAAGATGCGTCGGCGATGCCCATCCACCAGCGACACGCCTGCCAGAAATCCACGTCCGGAAGCTGGCGTCACCACCTGACTTACGTGCTCGACCGCCGAGCTTTTGCGAAAAAAGCAAAGATCTCCGGCAGCGAGCGCCCGATCGCGGAGCAATGCTTGCGCCATGCAGCCCAATGAGTCGCGCTGTAAGGCCCGCTCGGCAGATTCTTGGTTGGAAATGGGCAATCGCATGCGGAGAGTCCAGGTCATTGCACCAAGTCAGACACGACAAGGCGTCTGGCTTTACGAACAATGCATCGATGCCGGCTGGCTATCGATTTGCGGGTCGTCAGCAATCAGGAAACGCTCTGGACGTGGATACTATCACCGGCATGCTTGTTCTGCATACATTGTCACCGGGGCGATGCGGCAGGGCGGGCAGGCATCCGGGCCGCAGCGTACAAGGATGTCTGTACCCAACTGGGGTAATTCGGGTTTGACGCAATTTATTGGTGTGGCTTGCGGGATTCCGGCAACAATTCTGCCAATCGGCGCAAATCTGGGAAGTAACCGAGCGTGTGCAGCGTCATCGCGACGAAATCCAATCACCCAATTGGCATCTGCAGGGCTGATCAATGACAGCCCTGGCTGCTGTATGCAGAAATCTGGCGCTTTGGTGTAGAACGCCCTAAGCCCTGCGACCCGGCAGGGAGTCTGCCAAGGCTGCGGGGGATGTCAGCGGGGGAGGGCTTCCCAATCCACCCAAGTTAAGCCTCAGCATGCCTTGTAGGCGGCATGTCGATGAGGTTTGTGGCGAGGTGGACGTGGCTTAGCGCGATCCGGTCGCA
>NZ_BAAILO010000033.1:0-247 GCF_054589115.1 Cupriavidus sp. 8B
GCTGTGCGCCCGCATGGACAAGCCGCGCGCCAATACCGCCACCGCGCACAAGCTCGCGCGCATGGTGTACTTCATGCTGACCCGCGGCGAGGCCTTTGTCGATCAGGGCCAGCAGCGCTACGAGGAACAACAACACCAGCGCAGCGTCGCCGCCCTCAAACGCCGCGCCGCCGCGCTGGGCTTCCAGATCAATCCCGTGGGGACGGCTGCATGACAGGTGCCGTCTTCAGGTTAGTTTCTTGAGAGC
>NZ_BAAILO010000034.1:0-409 GCF_054589115.1 Cupriavidus sp. 8B
GCCCCGTCGCCTGTACCCAGTAATCGACTCGCTCGCGCGTGCATAACCGTGAGAAATCAAAGCATTATGCGCGCCGCGTGCTCAAAGCTCGGTCTAGCAAGAGAAGACACCCTTTCTACACCGGGCCCACCCGCATGAGCCGCCATCGAAGTCGCAGCGAAGAGTGCCAGCGCCGCGGCCCCTAGAAGCGCTACGTTACGACTTACGGCATTTCGATACTTAGTGGTCATCCCTGACTCCATGAGGAGTTGTTAGTGACCATACTTTATGACTTGTGCACGCGCTTGTTGAGACTCGCGTTTCTCAACCTGATGCTCTCAAGAAACTAACCTGAAGACGGCACCTGTCATGCAGCCGTCCCCACGGGATTGATCTGGAAGCCCAGCGCGGCGGCGCGGCGTTTGAGGGC
>NZ_BAAILO010000035.1:0-40908 GCF_054589115.1 Cupriavidus sp. 8B
GCACTCAACCCTCGGCTATGTCTCGCCTACCGCTTATGAGGCCAAGCCAACAGCAAAACAACCTATCAGCCTGTCCGAAAAAACTTGACCACTACACAGTTGCAGTTAAGCAGTTGCAACCCCTCGCCCCCCAAAAAAACTCAGAACCGGAACGTTCCCAGCGCCTCACGCACTTCATCCAGCGTAGCCTGAGTCACCACGCGAGCCCGCTCCGTCCCCTGCTTCAAGATATCGAACACCGACGCCGGATCCTTCGCCAGCTCCTCGCGCCGCTCGCGAATCGGCGCCAGCAGCGCCTGCAGCACCCCATCCAGCCTGCGCTTGAGCACCATATCGCCCAAGCCGCCACGCCGATAGTGTTCCTTCAACTCGGCCACTTCATCGACAGCCTCGTCGAACGCGTCGAGGTAGGTGAACACCACATTGCCTTCGACCTGGCCCGGATCGGACACCTTGAGGTGGTTGGCGTCGGTGTACATGCGCATGACCGCTTCCTTGACCTGCTCGGGCGAGGCCGCCAGCGAGATCGCGTTGCCTTGCGACTTGCTCATCTTGGCCTTGCCGTCGACGCCGGGCAGCCGGCCAAAGCGCGGGATCAGCGCGGCGGCTTCCGGCAGTACTTCGCGGCCAACCTGGTGGTTGATGCGGCGCGCAATCTCGTTGGTCTGCTCGATCAGGGGCGCCTGGTCCTCGCCGACCGGCACCACGGTGGCCTTGAAGCCGGTGATGTCGGCAGCTTGCGATGCCGGGTAGCACAGGAAGCCCGCCGGGATATCGCGGCCGAAGCCGCGCGCCTGGATCTCATCCTTGATGGTCGGGTTGCGTTCGAGCCGGGCCACCGTGACGAAGTTCAGGTACATCAGGGTCAGTTCGGCCAGCGCGGGCAGGTGCGACTGCACCGTGATGGTGGTCTTGGCCGGGTCGATGCCGACCGCGAGGTAGTCCAGCGCCACCTCCAGCACGTTGCGCCGCACCTTGTCCGGATCGTGCGCGTTGTCGGTCATGGCCTGGGTGTCGGCCAGCAACAGGTATTGCTTGTGGGTGTCCTGCAGCGCCACGCGGCTCTTGAGCGAGCCAACGTAATGGCCAAGGTGAAGCTGGCCGGTGGGGCGGTCGCCGGTGAGGATGACCTTGCGCTGGGGCGCCTGCGTTTCGCTAGTCATGGCATTTCCTTCGGTAAGAGAAGCGCCGCGGGGCCGGTCAGCGCAGGCAGTTTGCTGCCAACCGGGCTGCGGCGGCTGGAGTCGGGATCAGGGGATGACGACGTGCCGCTGCGTTCAGCAGCGCCACCAATGGCAATGGGAACGGGAGCCGGCCGCGCGCATCATGTGGCCGGGGTTTCAAGCTGGCGCGCCAGGCCGACGTACTCGGCCACGGGGACTTCCTCGGCACGGCGCGCCAGGTCGAAGCCAAGCGCTTCAAAATCGACCTGGTCGCGCAGCATCGACAGCGTATTGCGCAGGACCTTGCGCCGCTGCGAGAACGCCGCGGCCACCACGTCGCCCAGCACCGTCAGGTCGCACGCGGGATACGGCGAGCGCAACTGGCCATCGGGCTGCCGCGGCCAGGGGATCATGCGCACCACGGCGGAGTCGACCTTGGGCGGCGGGTTGAACGAGGCCGGCGGCACGTCGAGCACATGCTCCATGTGATAGCGCACCTGCAGCATGATCGACAGCCGCCCAAAGGCCTTGCTGCCGGGCTCGGCCACCATGCGCTCGACCACTTCCTTTTGCAGCATGAAGTGCTGGTCGCGCACCTGGTCGGCAAACTCGGCCAGGTGGAACAGCAGCGGGCTGGAGATGTTGTAGGGCAGGTTGCCGACGATGCGCAGCGGCTTGCCGGCTTCGCACAGCTTGCCGAAATCGAAGGCCAGCGCGTCGCCGGCGTGGATCACCAGCCGCTCGCCGTAGCGGCGGCGCAGGCGCTCCACCAGGTCGCGGTCAAGCTCGACCACCTGCATCTGCGGCAGGCGCTCCAGCAGCGGCTGGGTCAGCGCGCCGAGGCCGGGGCCGATCTCGACCAGGGTGTCGCCGTGCTGCGGGTCGATAGCACTGACGATGCCGTGGATGATGCCGTCATCGACCAGGAAGTTCTGCCCGAATCGTTTGCGGGCCACATGGCCCTGGTGTACGTTGGAACGCATAGTTTGGTCTCGCTCGGGCGTCAGCGTGTTGCCGTCAGCGGCGCGACGCGCGGCCGGCCGTTGGCGTGGCCGGCCATGGCGATGGCGTTGCGGATCGCCTCGATCATGCTGCCGTGCTCGGCCTGGCCACTTGCGGCCAGGTCGAGCGCGGTGCCATGGTCGACCGAGGTGCGGATAAAGGGCAGCCCCAGCGTGATGTTCACGCCGTGGCCAAAGGTGCCGTACTTGAGCGGGGCCAGGCCCTGGTCGTGGTACATCGCCAGCACGCAGTCCGCCCCATCGAGATGGCGGGGCTGGAACAGCGTGTCGGCCGGATACGGGCCGCGGGCATCGATGCCCGCGTCCACGGCATGGGCCAGCGCGGGAATGATCACATCGATTTCCTCATGGCCCATGTGGCCGCTTTCGCCGGCATGCGGGTTCAGGCCGGTCACCAGGATGCGCGGCCGGGCGATGCCGAAATGCCGGCGCAGGTCGTGGTCGACGATGGCCAGCGTTTCTTCCAGCATGGACACGGTCAGCGCATCGGGCACCGCGCGCAATGGCAGGTGGGTGGTGGCCAGCGCCACGCGCAGCATGGCGTTGGCATGCGCGGGCTGCGGGCCGGCCAGCATCATCACCACGCGCGGCACGCGGGCGCGCTCGGCCAGGTATTCGGTGTGCCCGGTGAAGGGCACGCCGGCATCGTTGATGGTGCTCTTCTGCACGGGCGCTGTCACCATGCCGGCAAAGCGCCGCGTGCCGTTGGTGCCCGCCATGCAGCCATCGATGGCGGCATCGAGCAAGGCGAGCACATAGGCACCGTTGCGCGCATCCAGCCGGCCAGCATCGCAAGGCACGGCCAGAGGGATATCGTCGCACACCACGCTGCCATCCGCCAGCCGGTGCGCCCAGGCTTGCGCGACACCCAGCGCGGCGGCGCGTGCCGCCAGCAGGCCCGCGTCGCCCAGCACGTGGAAACGCACCTGCGGATGCTCGCCGGCGAGTTGCAGCAAGGCACCAACGGTGATGTCGGGGCCAATGCCGGCGGGCTCCCCGGTGGTGACGGCTAGCGCGAGCGTCTCGGACATGGTGGCGATGGGTTCTGGTTAGCGCTGGCGGTTGACGCGGTATTCCACGTAGGCGGCCTGGCGCAACTGGCGCTGCCAGTCTTCATACGCCGCGCGCACCTTCTGCTCGCGGAGTTCCGCGCGGGCAAAGTCGCGCTGCTTCTCCGGCGTGACCTCGGTCTCGCGGCGGTTGAGCACCTGGATCAGGTGCACGCCGAACTGCGTGACGATGGGCTCGGACACCTCGCCCGGGCGCAGGCGGCTCATGGCCTGCTCGAACTCCGGCACCAGTTCGCCCGGCGATACCCAGCCGAGATCGCCGCCGTTCTGCGCCGAGCCATCCTGGGAGAAGCGCTTGGCCGCGTCGGCGAAATCGCCACCGTGGGTGATGCGATCGCGCAGCGTGGAAAGCTGGCGGCGCGCCTCGGCTTCCGGCATGTTGGGGCCGGTGCGGATCAGGATATGGCGCACCTGGGTCTGCGTGATGTGATTGCTGGCCTCAGGGTTCGACGATGCCGGCGGCGCGGTGCGCTTGGCCACCAGCTTGAGCACGTGGAAACCGTTGGCGCTCTCGATGACCTGGGGCGCCACGCCACCGGGCTGCAGGTCAAGCACGGCATTGGCAAACAGCGCCGGCAGCCGGCCGATTTCGCGGAAGCCGAGCGAGCCGCCCTGGGCGGCCTCGGGGCCGTCGGAGCCCTGCGCCAGCTGGGCGAAATCCGCGCCGCCCTGGGCCTGCTTGAGCAGGCCTTCGGCCTTGGCGCGCAAAGTGGCCTTCTGTGCTTCGGAGGCATCCTCCGGCACGCGCACCAGGATCTGGGCCACGTTGTATTCAGTGGGGCCGCTGGCGGCGGCGCCCTGGCCGCCACGGGCGGCGAGATAGTTGTCGATCTCGCCGTCATAGACCTGGATCTTGGAGTCGACTTCGCGCTCGCGCAGGCGGATCACCTGGACCTGCTTGCGCAGCTCGTCGCGGTACTTGGTCCAGGTCATGCCGCTGCGCTCGACCTGGCTGCGCAGGTCGGTCGCATTAATGTGGTTTTGCTGCGCGACCGACTCGACGGCGCGGTCCACTTCCTGGTCCGTCACCTTGATGCCGGCATCCTGCGCGGCCTGCGTCTGCACGCGCTCCATCACCAGCCGCTCGAGCACTTCGCCCAACAGGTCGGCGCGCGCCGGCACCGGCCGGTTGGCCTGGCGCAGCTGCGATTCGATCTCGTCGGCGCGATCCAGCAGCTCACGCCGTGTGATCACGCTGTTGTTGACGATCGCCACCACCTCGTCCACCAGTTGCGAGCGCTGGGCACTCGTGCCCGGCTGCGTCACCCCCAGGCGCGGCTGGCTGGGAGAAGCGGCAGCGCTGTCGCCGGCCTGGGGCATGAAGATGCCGGTGGCCTTCTGCCCGGGCGCCTTGAGCTGCGCCGAAGCGGGCAGCGCGAAGGCGGCCAGCAGTGCGGTCAGCAGCAAGCTTTGCCAGCCGGTCAGGCGGGAAGACATCGAGGAGAGCGCGTTGAATTCTTGACGTTTCATCATGGTCCGTCATTCATAGTGGTCGAACTGGGATGGGATAACAGGCTTGGCGAGGACGGGCTCATAACCCGGCACGTTCAGCCGCAGCACATCCAGCGGATTGGAACCGATCTTGGATAACCCGCGGAACTCCACCTGGAAGAAGATGCGCCCGGTGTAGCCCTGCGAGGTATTGCGGAAGCGCTGGTAGACCACACGGCCAACCCAGCAATCCGCTGCGTATTCGAAGCCGGCCAGCGCGTCAACCAACTGGCTCGCGCTCAGGTCGAACGCGACCCGGCCGATGCCATAGGTGCGCTGGGACAGCGGCCACTGGCTCGACACCTCGAACTGGTCGATGGCGGTATTGTCCGTCACCGAAGTCGGGCGCCGGTAGCGATAGCCGATATTCAGCGTCTTTCGCTGCTCCGGCCGCCAGGAGAAGGCAATGTTCGAGTAGATCACTCGTGCGCTGTCCGGGTTGTACTGCATCCCCGCATCGAGGTAGTAACCCTTGAACATCTGGATGGTCGTCGCCGCCAGCAGGTCGGAATAGCCTGCCTTGCCTATCGGGTCGGTGCCGCTGATCTGCACGCGCTGGCCCGTCAGGTCGAAACGCTGCGCGATCGTGCCACGGAAGCGCTCGATGCCGCTGCTTGCCTCGATCAGGCGCGTGGTCACGCCCGCCGTCACCTTATTGTTGTCAGCGATGCGGTCATAGCCGGTGAACGGGTTTTCACTGAAGATCTGGCCGTAGCCGAAGTCGGACTGTACGGTATCGAACAGCGGGAACTGGCTCTGGTCACGGAACGGCGTGTAGACGTAGAACAGGCGTGGCTCGAGCGTCTGCACGTAGTTGACGCCAAACAAGCGGCTCATGGTCGGCGCTTCGCGCTCGAAGGTCATGCCCGAATCCAGGCTGAGCGTCGGCAGCGTGCGGTTCAGTGTGGTGGGTGTGCCGGCGGCGACCGAGCCGGGTTCCATCTGGTACTGGGTGGCGTTGAACGATACCTTGGGCGTGACGAACCAGCCCGGGCGCACGATCGGATAGCTGATCGAAGACTGGACGAAGAGCCGGTCACCTTCCGGTTGCTGCGTGCCATCCGAAGTCAGCGGGATACGGAAGCGCGTGAAATCGGTCTGGACTTGGACGTCGAAGCCGGCCAGATCATACCGTGTATAGCTGCCATTGATCTGCGGCACGCGCTCGTAAGAGGGCTGGCTCGGCGTCAGGGTCTGGAACTTCTGCACGCGCGCGAGCACGGAAAAATCCTGCCAGGTGTAAGAAACACCCCCTTCCTGCGTGTATTGCCTCTGAGTCGCCTGCGTCACCGATCGTGTCAGGTCGTCGGGGTACTGGTTGTCCGAAACCTTGTTCACATTGACGTAGGCGGTAAGGCCACGGGCGAGCAACTGGGTGTGCTGGACCGAATAAGCCCAGCGATTGGTCTTGGTCTTTTGATCGTCCGGAAGGAGCTCGCCGCGCAGGCGTCCGCTATAGCCATCACCGACGTAGCGATAGTCGCTACCTAGTTGCGCCCCGCGCGAGCTCAGATAGCGCGGGAACAACGTCAGATCCCGATTGGGCGCGATATTGAAGTAATACGGCACCGTCAGGTCGGCCCCCGAGCGCGAGCTGTAGCCGAACAGCGGCGGCAGCACGCCGCTGCGGCGCTCGTTGTTGAGCGGGAAGCTGAACACCGGTGCCGCCATGATCGGCACATCGAAAAAGCGCAGCACGCCGCCATAGGCGGTGCCCACCTGGCGGTCGCTGTCGATATCGAGCTCGCGCGCGCTGAAATACCAGTCCGCGTTGTCCGGCGAACAGGTCGTATAGGTGGCGCGCTTGATCGTGCTCAGGTTCTTGTCGATGAAATCGATGCGCTCGGCCTTGCCCGAGCCGCCGGTCTGCTGGAAATAGTAGTCCGGCGACAGCATGTAGCCTTCGTTGGCCTCGACCCGCAGCCGGGCTTCCGGCCCGACCGAGAGTGAGCCGTCGCGGGCGATGCGGGCATTGCCGTGGACAAAAGCCTCGTCGCTGTCCTGGTCGTAGGTGAGCTTGTCGCCCTTGACCACGCCGCCAGCGCGGCGCAGCTCGGCGTTGCCCTCGAGTTCCACGCCGCGCTGGTTATAGCCGGTCATGCGGTCGCCCGAGACAAAGGTGGGCGGATTGTCGTCGGGTTCGGCCGGCGTGGTCCTGGCCGTGCCCGGCTCAGCCAGGCGCGGCACCAGCTCGCCGGCTACCGGCGGGGCCTCGGGCATCGCCTCGACGGTCGGCTCGGCCACCGGCAGGTCGGGAATGGCGGAGCTCACGGCCTGCGCGTGCGCACCCACCGACCAGCCGGCCATGGCCAGCACGAGCGGGCGCAACGCGCTGCCGGGGAGTCGTGCCGGTGTCTTGCTAGCCTTCTGGTTCGGTGATCGTCGTTGTTCGGTCATGCGAGCGGGTCATGAGTCAGAGCGGCGGCGGCGGCCCAGCAACCGCCAGCCACCGCCGAAGCAGGCTGTCGGGCTGGGGGAGGCCCGCCTGGGAGCCGCCCTGGGGCCTGGGTCTGGTCGGGTATTATACGGGGCATCCTATTCTCCCTTTCCGGCATGGCAGCACATCCTCTCGACCCGCGTCTCGACCAGCTCAAAGTCTGGGTGTCCGGACTCGGTCCGGCCTGGTCCGTTAACCCCGACTCCTGCGCCCCGGCATCGGCCGACGCCAGCTTCCGGCGGTACTTCCGGGCCAGCACCAGCCACCCCGACCATCCGAGCGTGATCGTGATGGATGCGCCGCCCGCGCAGGAGGACTGCCGCCCGTTCATCCATGTGGCGGAACTGTTCGGCGCCGCCGGCGTGAACGTGCCCAAGGTACTGGCGCAGGATCTCGAACAAGGCTTCCTGCTGCTCAGCGACCTGGGCAACACCACGTATCTGTCCCGGCTGGACGCTGCCAGCGCGCGCGGCCTCTATGGCGATGCCTGCGCCGCGCTCGTGAAGATCCAGCTCGCGACCTGCCCCGGCACCTTGCCCGCCTACGACCGCGCGCTGCTGCAGCGTGAAGTCGACCTGTTCCCGCAGTGGTACGTGACCCGGCACCTGGGTGTGACACTCACGCCCGACCAGGAATCCGGACTGGCCGATGTGATGCAGACGCTGCTGGCCAACAACCTGGCCCAGCCGCAGGTGTACGTGCATCGCGACTATCACTCGCGCAACCTGATGGTGCTTGAGGGCGAGGCCAATCCCGGCATCCTCGATTTCCAGGACGCGGTGATCGGCCCCATCACCTATGACGCGGTGTCGCTATGGCGCGATGCCTATATTGAATGGGACGAGCAGGAGCAACTCGACTGGCTGATCCGCTACTGGGAACGCGCGCGCAAGGCCGGGCTGCCGGTGGCGCCCGATTTTGGCGACTTCTACCGGGATTTCGAGTGGATGGGCCTGCAGCGCCACCTCAAGGTGCTCGGCATCTTTGCCCGCCTTTACCATCGCGACGGCAAGGATGGCTACCTGGCCAACCTGCCGCTGGTGCTCAAGTACGCTCGCCAGGTGGCGGGCCGCTACATCGAGCTGCGCAGGCTGGTACGCCTGTTCGACGCCCTCGATGGCGTCGAACGCCCGGTCAGCTACACCTTCTGATGCCAGCGCAAGCCATGCCGGGTGCACAGCCATGATCTCCGGCGGCCACCCTCCGGGCAAGCTCACCCGCGGCGGCGAGTGGTGGGCCGGCGTGCGCGCGCTGGCGCCCATGCTGCTGGGCGTGGCTCCGTTCGGCCTGATCTATGGCGTGCTGGCGGTCAACGCCGGCATGCCCGCGTGGCTGGCCTGCGCCATGAGCGCGATCGTGTTCGGTGGCGCCTCGCAGATGATCCTGACGCAGCTGTGGGCGGCGGGCACGCCGGCGGTGCTGATTGCCGTGACGGTCGCCATGGTCAACCTGCGCCATGCGCTGTACTCGGCCACCATGGCCCCGGCGCTGGCGCACCTGCCGGGCCGCTGGAAGGCGCTGATCGCCTACCTGCTGACCGACGAGGCCTTCGCCGCCATGACGCGGCGCCTTGGCGACGACAACGAGCACAAGCGCTACCGCCACTGGTTCTTCTTTGGCGCCGGCTTCGCGCTGTGGGCCAGCTGGCAGGTCTCGACGCTGGCGGGCGTGCTGGTGGGCGCCCAGATCCCGCGCGACTGGCCGCTCGATTTCTTCCTGCCGCTCACCTTCATCGCCATCATCGTGCCCGGCATCAAGCACCGCCCGCACGCCGCGGCGGCGCTGGTGGCCACGGCGCTGGCGGTGGCCTGCTACGGCATGCCGCACAAGCTCGGCCTGATGGCCGCGGCGCTGGGCGGGATTGCCGTGGGCATGCTGCTGCTGGGCAAGGACCGCGGGCAGCGCAAGCCGGCCGCGACGGAGCCTGCCGCATGAGCCAGCTGACCCTGCTGCTGGTATTCATCGGCGCCGGCCTCGCCACCTTCCTGATCCGCCTGTCCTTCATTGCCGTGGAAGGCCGGGTGCGGCTGCCGTCGTGGTTCCGCACCGCGCTGCAGTTCGTGCCGGCCGCCATGCTCTCGGCGTTGATCGCCCCCGACCTGCTGATGCGCGATGGCCAGCTCGACATCGGCCCTGGCAACGCGCGCCTGATTGCCGGCCTGGTGGCCATCGTCATCGCCGCCAGGACGCGCAGCATCGGCTGGACCATCGCCGGCGGCATGGGCACCCTGATCGCAATGACATACCTGCTGAACCACGCGCTGAAATAAGCGCCGGAGACCCTGCATTGAAAGCCATGATTTTTGCAGCCGGGCGCGGCGAGCGCATGCGCCCGCTGACCGATGCCTGCCCCAAGCCGCTGCTGCAGGTGGGCGGAAAACCGCTGATCGTCTGGAAGATCGAGGCGCTGGCGCGTGCCGGCTTCAAGGACATCGTGATCAACCACGCCTGGCTTGGCGAGCAAATCGAACAGGCGCTCGGTGATGGCAACCGCTTCGGCGTGTGCCTGGCGTACTCGGCCGAGCCCAGCGCGCTGGAAACCGCCGGCGGCATTGCCCAGGCGCTGCCGCTGTTGTCTGCCGCGCCCGAGCGCGGAGAGATATTCCTGGCGGTATCCGGCGACATCTTCACCGACTACGACTTCCGCGCCCTGCTGCCCCGGGCGCGCGCCATGGCCGGTGCGCCCGAGCCGCGCATGCACCTGGTGATGGTGCCCAATCCGCCATTCCATCCGCGCGGCGATTTTGCACTCGGGGCCGATGGCTTGCTGCTGCCCGCGCCCACGGCAACGGCACCGAGCCTGACCTTCGGCAATATCGGCCTGTACGACACCCGGCTGTTTACTGCTATCGAGCCCGGCCAGAAAGTTGCCATGACGCCTTACTACCGCGCCGCGGTGGCAGCCGGGCTAGCCAGCGGCGAGCGCTTCGACGGCGCCTGGGAGAACATCGGCACGCCGGCCCAGCTGGCGGCACTCGATGCCGCAGTGCTAGCCCGGGCCGGCACCGCGTGCGCACCCCTGCCCTGAGCGGGTCCAGCACGTCCAGGCCCGCACCGGCAATCCGGCGGCGTTAGAATCGCCTTATTCCCCATCCACGTGGCCCAACACATGTCCGCACCCGACTCCGCCCTCCTTCTCGCCTGTCGCGACCGGCGCGCCCGCGTGCTGCAGCAATTGCGCGTCGCCGGCGGCGGCGTGGCCATCCTGCCCACCGCGCCGGAAGCCATGCGCAACCGCGATAGCGACTATCCCTATCGCCACGACAGCTATTTCTACTACCTGACCGGCTTCACCGAGCCGGAGGCAGTGCTGGTCCTGGTGGCGCAGGCGTCCGGCGCCGAGCGCAGCATCCTGTTCTGCCGCCCCAAGCACGAAGAACGCGAGATCTGGGATGGCTTCCGCTATGGCCCGGAAGGCGCGCAGGCGGCCTTCGGCTTCGACGAAGCGCATTCGGTCGAGGAGATCGACGCCCTGCTGCCGTCGCTGCTGGCCAACCACGCCGTGGTGGCCTACCCGCTGGCCGCCAACACCCGCACCGACATGCAGGTGCGGCGCTGGCTGGAAACGGTGCGCATGCAAGGCCGCGCCGGCGTGACCGCGCCATCGACGGCGATCGACATCCGCACCATCCTCGACGAGATGCGCTTGTTCAAGGACGCCGGCGAGATTGTCACCATGCGCCGCGCCGCCGAGATCTCGGCCCAGGCCCATGTGCGCGCCATGCGCGCGTCGCGCGAGGGGCTGCGCGAGTACCACCTGGAAGCCGAGCTGCTCTACGAATTCCGCCGCCACGGCGCGCAGAGCGTCGCCTATAACTCGATCGTCGCCACCGGCCCCAATGGCTGCGTGCTGCATTACCGCGCCGGCCCCGCCGAGCTGCGCAACGGCGACCTGTGCCTGATCGACGCCGGCTGCGAGCTCGACGGCTATGCGTCCGACATCACCCGCACTTTCCCCGTCTCCGGCCGCTTCTCGCCGGCCCAGCGCGAGTTGTATGACCTGGTGGTGGCCGCACAGGAAGCCGCCATCGCCGAGACCCGCCCCGGCGTGCCCTACAACGTGCCGCACGACGCGGCGACCCGCGTGCTGGCGCAGGGCATGCTCGATACCGGCCTGCTCGACGCGAACCGCTGCGGCAGCCTGGACGACGTGCTCGCCAGCGGCAGCTACCGCCAGTTCTACATGCACCGCACCGGCCACTGGCTAGGCATGGACGTGCATGACGTGGGCGAATACCGCGTGCCCGGTGCCGCGCCGGCCGAGGGCGAGCGCGCCTGGCGCCCGCTCGAGCCCGGCATGGTGCTGACGGTGGAGCCCGGCATCTACGTGCGCCCGGCACCGGACGTGCCGGAGCGCTTCTGGCATATCGGCATCCGCATCGAGGACGATGCGGTTGTCACCGATGGCGGCTGCGAACTGATGACGCGTGGCGTCCCGGTCAAGGCCGACGAAATCGAGGCGCTGATGCGCGACGCGGGAGGTGCACGATGATCAGCTGGCTACGCAAGATACTTCCGACGGGCAATCGCGCACAGGCCAGCCGCGCGCGCTCCGTCGATCCCGGGCAACCGTTCGTGGTCAACCTCTACGACGACCGGCTCGTCGTGCATCGCCCCGATGGCCAGCGCGAAGAACTCGAATGGGATGTGATCGAGCGCGTGGTGGTGCGGGTCTCGAACCGCGAGCCGTGGGCCGGCAAAGCATGGCTGATCCTGGTGGGAGACCCCAAGTCCAACGGCACGCCCCGGGGCTGCGTGGTGCCGCTCGATGCGGCCAATCACGCGGCGCTGTTGGAACGCCTGCAGGCATTTCCCGGCTTCAACCAGCAGAAACTGGACAACGCCCTGAGCGACGCGGCGGCGGGCAAGCACCGCACCGACGCCAATTGCTGGAAGCGCGGCGCGCAGCCGGCGGAATCGGACGCCATGGACACCATGCACACCATGGGCAATGCGAGCAACGACAGCAACCCGTTCGCCCAGCCAGGCAGCGCGCATGAGCCCGGCAAGCACTGAAGTCTCTGCGGACACGGATATCGCCATCGTCGGCGCGGGGCCGGTAGGCCTCGCGCTGGCCTGCCTGTTGCTGCGCAGGAGCCCGTGGCGCCTGACCTTGATCGACGCCGCCACGCCTGCGCGCGCGTCCCGCGATCCGCGCGCCATCGCGCTGTCCTACGGCAGCCGCCAGCTGCTCGAGCAGATCGGCGCGTGGCCCCGCGCCGTCACGCCGATCGAGCATATCCATGTCTCGCAACGCGGGCGGTTCGGCCACGTCAGGTTGCACAGCGACGACTACGACGTGCCCGCGCTGGGCTATGTGGTGCGCTACGGCGAGCTGTGCGAGGCACTTGAGCGCGCGCTGGCCCAGGCCATCCAGGCCAGCCCCGCTGCCGCTGGCGAGCGCCTGGCACGGGTCTATGAGACACGCATCGATCACCTGGAGCAATCCGGTCCCGATACGGCCGGCCTGGTGCGCCTCTCCGGCCATGGGCATGACCGGCAGCCCGCCGCCCTTGGCGCGCGCCTGGCGGTGCAGGCCGAAGGCGGCCTGTTCCACCAGCAGTCCACCCGCGCGCAGCGTGGCGTGCAGGCGCAGAAATACCGGCGCGACTACGGGCAGACCGCGATCGTGGCCCACGTGGCCTGCTCGCGCCCGCAGCCTGGCTGGGCCTGGGAGCGCTTTACCGAGGAAGGGCCGCTGGCGCTGCTGCCGCATGAAGAGCACGGCACGCCCGGCTACGCCCTGGTCTGGTGCTGCCCGCCAGAACAGGCGGCGCGCCGGCTCGCGCTGCCCGAAGGCGAGTTCCTCGCTGAACTGGAACAAGCATTCGGCCCGCGCATGGGCCGCTTCACCGGCATTGGCAAGCGCCATGCCTTCCCGCTCGGGCTGAACGCGGCGCCCGTCACCGTGCAGGGCCGCGTGGTGGCGGTCGGCAATGCGGCGCAGACGCTACATCCGGTAGCCGGCCAGGGCCTCAACCTCGGCCTGCGCGATGCCTTTGCCCTGGCGCTCGCGCTGCGCGCCGACTGCAGCCTGCAAGCCTTGCAGGCGTTTGCGGCGCAACAAAAGCTGGATCGGGCCGTCACCATCGGCGTGACCGACCTGCTCCCCCGCGTGTTTGGCGTTTCCTACCCGCTCGCTGCCCACGCGCGTGGGGCTTCCTTGGCGGCGCTCGCTTGCCTGGGACCGCTCAAGGACACGCTGGCGCGCCAGATGATGTACGGCATGCGCCGCTAAAGGCGGCGCCGACAACATTGTTTGCAATGCGGCCCGGCGCAATATTTGCTCAAATCTTGAGCAACCGGGGCCGTTTGGCGGTAAAATCCTGCCCTCACACATGCCCACTGAATGACGCCGAGCGCTGTTTCGGCAGGGCATGCCATTTTCATTTTTGTCTAGTTGCGGGCCGCCTTGCGGCCCCTCGTCAGCCGCTACAGTCGCTATCGTGCAAATCGGACCGCACCAACTCCGCAACAACCTGTTCGTCGCGCCTATGGCCGGTGTGACGGACCGGCCATTCCGCCAGCTGTGCAAACGGCTGGGGGCGGGCTACGCGGTGTCCGAAATGGTGGCCTCCAACGCGCAGTTGTGGAAGAGCGAAAAAACCATGCGGCGCGCCAACCACACCGGCGAAGTCGAGCCCATCGCGGTGCAGATCGCCGGCGCCGAGCCGGCCATGATGGCGGAAGCCGCGCGCCATAACGTCGAGCGCGGCGCGCAGATCATCGACATCAACATGGGCTGCCCGGCCAAGAAGGTGTGCAATGTGGCCGCCGGCTCGGCGCTGCTGCAAAACGAGCCGCTGGTGGTGCGCATCGTCCAGGCGGTGGTCGCCGCCGTGGCCGAGGTCGATCCGAGCGTGCCCGTCACGCTCAAGATCCGTACCGGCTGGGACCGCCAGAACCGCAATGCGCTTCGCATTGCGCGCATGGTGGAAGACGCCGGCATCAGCATGCTCACCGTGCACGGGCGCACGCGCGCCGACCTGTACAAGGGCGAAGCCGAGTACGAGACCATTGCCGCGGTCAAGGCAGCGCTGTCCATCCCCGTGGTCGCCAATGGCGACGTCACCACGCCGCAAAAAGCCAAGCATGTGCTGGCCGTGACCGGCGCCGACGCCATCATGATCGGGCGCGCGGCGCAGGGCCGGCCCTGGCTGTTCCGCGAGATCGAGCACTACCTCGCCACCGGCGAGCTGCTGCCGTCGCCGGAAGTGGCCGAGATCCGCGCCATCATGAACGCGCACCTGGAAGACCACTACGACTTCTACGGCGAGTTCACCGGCGTGCGCACCGCGCGCAAGCACATTGCCTGGTACACGCGCGGCCTGGCCGGCGCCAACCTGTTCCGCCACCGCATGAACACGCTGGACAGCACCACGGCACAGCTCGCCGCGGTCAACGAATTCTTCGATGAGCAGGCGCAGCTGTCGGAGCGCCTGGTCTATGTGGAAGAAGGCGCCAACGGCACGGATGATGCGATCGACGCCGACAACGAGAAACGCAACCAGTCGAACAACAACAATAACGGGGAGTTGCTTGCCGCATGAGCCGCAACGCTATCGACCAGTGCATCCGGGACAGCCTGGGTGCCTACTTTCGCGACCTGGACGGTGAAGAGCCGTCGAATATGTACAACATGGTGCTCGAAGCCGTGGAACGGCCGCTGCTTGAAGCAGTGATGGCGCGCGCCGAGCGCAACCAGTCGCTCGCGGCCGCCTACCTGGGCATCAATCGCAATACGCTGCGCAAGAAGTTGCAGCAGCACGGTTTACTTTGAAGCGTCTCCCCATAGCCATGATCAAGCAAGCCCTCCTCTCCGTATCCGACAAGACCGGCATCGTCGAATTTGCCCGCGAGCTCAACGCGCTCGGCATCGCGCTGCTCTCCACCGGCGGCACCGCCAAGCTGCTCGCCGAAGCCGGCCTGCCAGTCACGGAGGTGGCCGACTACACCGGTTTCCCCGAAATGCTCGACGGCCGCGTCAAGACCCTGCACCCGAAGGTGCACGGCGGCATCCTGGCCCGCCGTGACCTGCCCGAGCACATGGCGGCGCTGGCCGAGCACAACATCCCCACCATCGACCTGCTGGTCGTGAACCTGTACCCGTTCCAGCAAACCGTGGCCAAGGATGACTGCTCGCTGCCGGATGCCATCGAGAACATCGACATCGGCGGCCCCACCATGCTGCGCTCGGCCGCCAAGAACCACCGCGACGTCACCGTCATCGTCGACCCGGCCGACTACGCGCCGGTGCTGGAAGAAATGCGCGCCAACGCCAACAGCGTCGGCTACGACACCAACTTCCGCCTGGCCACCAAGGTGTTCGCCCACACCGCGCAGTACGACGGCGCCATCACCAACTACCTGACCAGCCTCGGCGCTGACAAGTCGCACCAGACCCGCAGCGCCTACCCGCAGACGCTGAACGTGGCCTTCGAGAAGGTGCAGGAGATGCGCTACGGCGAGAACCCGCACCAGTCGGCCGCCTTCTACCGCGACCTGAAGGCCTCCGACGGCGCGCTGGCCAACTACACGCAACTGCAAGGCAAGGAACTGTCGTACAACAACATCGCCGACGCCGATGCGGCATGGGAATGCGTCAAGACCTTCGGCGCCGCCACCGGCGCGGCCTGCGTGATCATCAAGCACGCCAACCCGTGCGGCGTGGCAGTCGGCGCCAATGCGCTGGAAGCCTACGAAAAAGCCCTCAAGACCGACTCGACCTCGGCCTTCGGCGGCATCATCGCCTTCAACGTCGAGCTGGACGAAGCCGCCGCGCAAGCCGTGGCCAAGCAGTTCGTCGAAGTGCTGATCGCCCCGTCCTTCAGCGCCGGCGCGCGCGCCGTGTTTGCTGCCAAGCAGAACGTGCGCCTGCTGGAAATCCCGCTGGGCAACGGCCTCAACCCGTATGACTTCAAGCGCGTCGGCGGCGGCCTGCTGGTGCAAAGCCCCGACGCCAGGAACGTCCAGCAGGACGAACTGCGCGTGGTGACCAAGCGCCAGCCCACGCCCAAGGAAATGGACGACCTGATGTTCGCCTGGCGCGTGGCCAAGTTCGTCAAGTCGAACGCCATCGTGTTCTGCGGCGGCGGCATGACGCTCGGCGTCGGCGCCGGCCAGATGAGCCGCGTGGACTCGGCCCGCATCGCCAGCATCAAGGCGCAAAACGCTGGCCTCACGCTGGCAGGTTCGGCCGTGGCCTCGGACGCCTTCTTCCCGTTCCGCGACGGCCTGGACGTGGTGGTGGATGCAGGTGCCACCTGCGTCATCCAGCCGGGCGGCTCGATGCGCGACGACGAAGTGATCGCCGCAGCGGACGAGCGCAATATCGCGATGGTGCTGACCGGCGTTCGTCACTTCCGCCATTGACGCATTGAGGTCCAGGCTGGGCACTTGAACGCATCGCGGCATCGCAAGCGCCCGCCCTCTCCCCCGGCCCCTCTCCCGCAAGCGGGAGAGGGGAGCAAACCAGCGGGAGCAGAAACGACATCGTCAGACCAACGATTCGGTGTAGCCGTGTTTCCCGCCCCCAGGCGGGAAACACCCACGCGCGATGCGAAGCGAGCCGTGAAGGTGTGCCAAGGCCGTATGGGGCGCCTCGGGGGTGTCGCCCCATCCGGCGCGCCTTGTTTGCCTACTTTTTTGGCAAGACAAAAAAGTAGGTCGCCGCCCCGCAGGGGTAGTGAAACTGCAGTTGACTTTAAGCAGTTGCAGTTGCAGTTGCAGTTGCAGTTGCAGCCGCCCCTACCCTCCCAACGTTACAATCCCCCATCACCCATTAAAAGCCGAGCCCGACCCTCATGCGTATCCTCGGCATCGACCCCGGCCTCCGCACCACCGGCTTCGGCGTGCTCGAAAAGCACGGCAACAAGCTAACCTACATCGCCTCCGGCACCATCAAGAGCGACGGCGACAGCGGCCTGCCGGCAAGGCTGAAAACCCTCTTCGACGGCATCAGCGAAGTCACCCGCACCTACGCGCCCGATTGCGCCGCGATCGAGAAAGTATTCGTCAACGTCAACCCGCAATCCACGCTGCTGCTGGGCCAGGCCCGCGGCGCGGCGATCTGCGGGCTGGTGGCGCATGGCCTGCCGGTGTTCGAGTACACAGCACTGCAATTGAAGGTGGCGGTAGTCGGCTACGGCCGCGCCAACAAGGAACAGGTGCAGGAAATGGTGATGCGCCTGCTGAGCCTGACGGGGCGGCCCAGCTCCGACGCGGCGGATGCGCTGGGCATGGCAATCTGCCATGCCAATGGCAGCAACACGCTCACCGCCCTGACCGGGCTGGCCCCGGACCTGGTGCGCAAGGGCATGCGCGTACGGCGTGGGCGCCTGATCGGCTAAGTGAGCCAAGCGGCTAAGCAGCCGCCTGCACCTTCAAGTCTCTTACAATCGAGCGATCGCCCGCCAAAGGATGCCGCATGCTCCGCTCGCTTCGCGCGTTCCGCGCCTTGAATTCGCCCCGCTCCGCTCGCCTGCCAGCACTGCTGTCCGCGCTGGCCGCCGCGGTCCTCGCCGGCTGCGCCGCGCAGCCGCCCGTGGCCACCGCCCCGGCAGCCCCGGCCCCCAGCCCGGCGCCAACCGCGCCCAAGGCGCTGGTGATCGGGCATCGCGGCGCCAGCGCGCTGCGCCCTGAGCACACGCTGGCGTCCTACCAGCGCGCCATCGACGACGGTGCCGACGTGGTGGAGCCCGACCTGGTGATGACGCGCGACGGCGTGCTGGTAGCCCGGCACGAGAACGAGATCGGCACCACGACCAATGTGGCGGAGCTGCCCCAGTTCGCCAGCCGCAAGCGCATCAAGGTGATCGACGGCGAGCGCCTGGACGGCTGGTTCACCGAAGACTTCACGTTGGCAGAGCTCAAGACGTTGCGCGCGCGCGAGCGCATCCCGCAGGTGCGCAAGGCCAATACCCAGTACAACGACAAGTTCGAGATCCCCACCTTCGACGAGATCATCGAGCTGGTGGCCAAGGCATCGCAACGCAGCGGGCGCGTGATCGGCCTGTATCCGGAAACCAAGCACCCGAGCTATTTCCGCGGCATCGGGCTGCCGCTGGAGGAGAAGCTGGTGGCCACGCTGCAAGCCCATGCGTATACGCGCAGCGCGCCCGTATTCGTGCAGTCCTTCGAGACCGGCAACCTGCGCGAGATGCGCCAGCGCCTGGCCCAGGGCATGCCCAATGTGAAGCTCATCCAATTGATGGGTGGCGCGAAGAACCGGCCTGCCGACTGGCGCCTGGCCGGCGACACCCGCACCTTCGCCAACATGATGACCCCGATCGGCCTGCGCGAAGTCGCCAGCTACGCCAACGGCATCGGCCCGGAGAAGTCCAACGTGGTGCCCCGCGACGCCAACGGCAACCTCGGCACGCCGACCGCGCTGGTGCGCAACGCGCACGCGGCCGGCTTGCTGGTCCATCCCTATACCTTCCGCCCTGAGAACACCTTCCTGCCGCGCAACCTGCGCACCGGCGGCGATGATGCCACGCGCAGCCCCGGCGGCATGGTGCGCGAGGTGCAAGCATTCCTCGCCGCCGGCATCGACGGCTTCTTCACCGACGATCCCGCGCTGGGACGCCAGGCGGTGGACACGCTGGGCCGATAGCTGATAGCCGATAGCCGATAGCCGATAGCCATCGGCCAATGTGGCCCGGCAGCGCCGGTACGCCGCACGCTGGGCTACACTGGCGGCCTTCGCGATGGCGGGCCTTCCCCTGCGGTGCCCGCCGCCGCACTCCCTTCCCATCCCGGCGCACGCGCCGTAATTCGCTGCAGACACCACACCATGATCGGACGCATCGCCGGCACCCTCATCGAGAAGAATCCCCCGCACCTGCTGGTCGATTGCCACGGCGTCGGCTATGAGATCGACGTGCCGATGAGCACCTTCTACAACCTGCCCGCCGTCGGCCATCCCGTCACCCTGCTGACCCAGCAGATCGTGCGAGAGGATGCGCACCTGCTGTACGGCTTCGGCAGCGCCACCGAGCGCAACACCTTCCGCGAGTTGATCAAGATCACCGGCATCGGCGCGCGCATGGCGCTGGCGGTGCTCTCCGGCATGTCGGTCAGCGAACTGGCGCAGGCCATCACGCTGCAGGAAGCCGGGCGCCTGACGCGCGTGCCGGGCATCGGCAAGAAGACCGCCGAGCGCCTGCTGCTAGAGCTCAAGGGCAAGCTGGGCGCCGAGCTTGGGGCTGCGCCCGGCAGCACCCCGGTGCACGACAACGCCGTCGACATCCTCAACGCCCTGCTGGCACTCGGCTACTCGGAGAAGGAGGCGGCACTGGCGATCAAGCCGGTGCCGGCCGGCACTGGCGTGTCGGACGGCATCAAGATGGCGCTGAAGTCGCTATCCAAGGGTTGACCCGACCGGATCGAGGGCGGGCCAAGGACGCTCCCGACGCTGAGCCCGCGCTGGCGGCACAGGGCCCACGCGGCCGGCGCCACGCCCGGAAGGGCTACAATCCAACCACTTTGCCCGCATCCGTAACATGATCGAAACCGACAAGCTAGCCACCGAGCGGGGCCCCGATCGCGTGATCGCCCCCACCGCCGTCTCCCCCAACGAAGAGGCCTTCGAGCGCGCGCTGCGTCCCAAGCTGCTCGACGAATACGTCGGCCAGGAAAAAGTGCGCGGCCAGCTCGACATCTTCATGCACGCCGCGCGCAACCGCCGCGAAGCGCTCGATCACGTGCTGCTGTTCGGGCCACCTGGGCTGGGCAAGACCACGCTGGCGCACATCATCGCCCGTGAGATGGGCGTCAACCTGCGCCAGACCTCGGGCCCGGTGCTGGAGCGCCCGGGCGACCTGGCCGCGCTGCTGACCAACCTGGAAGCCAACGACGTCCTGTTCATCGACGAAATACACCGGCTTTCCCCGGTCGTCGAGGAAATCCTGTACCCGGCGCTCGAGGACTACCAGATCGACATCATGATCGGCGAAGGCCCGGCCGCGCGCTCGGTCAAGCTGGACCTGCAGCCCTTCACGCTGGTCGGCGCCACCACCCGCGCGGGCATGCTGACCAACCCGCTGCGCGATCGCTTCGGCATCGTGGCACGGCTGGAGTTCTACACTGCCGAGGAGCTCTCGCGCATCGTCACGCGCTCCGCCCAGCTGCTGGGTGCCCGCATCGACCCGATGGGCGCGCTGGAAATCGCACGCCGCGCGCGCGGCACGCCGCGGATCGCCAACCGGCTGCTGCGCCGCGTGCGCGACTTTGCGGAGGTCAAAGGAGACGGCAACATCACCCGCGCGATTGCCGACGCCGCACTCGCCATGCTCGACGTGGACGCGGTCGGCTTCGACCTGATGGACCGCAAGCTGCTGGAAGCGATCCTGCTCAAGTTCAGCGGCGGCCCGGTGGGCGTGGATAACCTGGCCGCTGCCATCGGCGAGGAGCGCGACACCATCGAGGACGTGCTCGAGCCTTTCTTGATCCAGCAGGGCTACCTGCAGCGCACACCACGGGGCCGCATGGCCACCGCTGCCGCCTACCGGCACTTCGGGCTGGCCGCCCCCGGGGACAGCGGCGATCCGGCGCCTGCCTGAGCGGCATCGAAATCCGCATTAAATAGTTTCGAGGCCCCCAGACAATTCTTTTGTCATGCATTGCTGCGGGCAACCTCCTTGTCCACAATGACTTAGCCCCGACCGCCAAGGCAAGGCGACGACAGACGGCAGATGCCCGACGGCCGGCTAACGGATCCCAGACAGGAGAGAGCACATGAATCGACGCCACTTTGTCACCCGGCTGGCGGGCTCGAGCCTGGTCGTGGCCACCGCGTTCGCGGCTGGCTGCACCACGACCGGCACCTATGCGCCAACCGACGCGGCGGCCAAGAAGAAAGAAATCGATGCCGGTGCCGACGGCGCGCTCAACCGGCTGTTCACGACAGTCGACGGCTCGCGCGAGCTGGCGTCGCGAGCCCAGGGCATCCTGATTTTCCCGCGTGTGCTGTCTGCTGGGCTGGTAGTTGGCGGCGAATACGGCGAGGGCGTGCTGCGCTCAAACGGTGCCCCGATGGGCTACTACCGCACGACCTCTGCCTCGGTCGGCCTGACTGCCGGCGGCCAGTCCAAGTCGGTGGTGCTGATGTTCATGACGCCCGATGCCTACAACAAGTTCGTCAGCAGCAGCGGCTGGACGGTCGGCGCGGATGCCGGCGTGGCGCTCGCCAAGGTCGGTGCCAACGGCAAACTCGATACGATCACCGGCCAGCAGCCGGTGATCGCCTTCCTGCAGACCAATGTCGGGCTGATGTTCGACGTGTCGCTGGACGGCTCCAAGATCAGCAAGCTGAACATCTAGCCGCAGCCCCCACGCAGGCAGCCCTGGCCCGTGGCGACCCGGCCAGGGTGCCCGCTCGTCTACAGTGTGGCGGGGCAAGGTGGTGGCGCGGCTGGCATAATCGCGCAAAATCGCCCCTGGAACACCCCGATGACCATGTCAAGCGCCACGCCCGCCCACAGCGGGCGCGTCTATCGTTACTACGATCTTGTGATGGTGGCTTTCGTCACGGTCCTGCTGTGCTCCAACCTGATCGGCGCGGCCAAGGCGGCCCAGGTCACGCTGCCGGTGATCGGCGCGGTGACCTTCGGCGCGGGCGTGCTGTTCTTCCCGATCTCCTACATTTTTGGGGACGTGCTGACCGAGGTCTACGGCTACGGGCGGGATCGCCGCGTGGTCTGGGCCGGATTCGCCGCGCTGGCATTCGCCACCTTCATGAGCCTGGCGGTGCTGAAGATGCCGGTGGCGCCCTTCATGAGCGATTACCAGAAGAGCCTGGAAGACGTCTTCGGCAATACCTGGCGCATCGCGATGGGCTCGCTGATCGCGTTCTGCTGCGGCAGCTTCACCAACAGCTACGTGCTGGCCAAGATGAAGCTGTGGACCAATGGCCGCTGGCTGTGGACCCGCACCATCGGCTCCACGCTGGCCGGCGAGCTGGTCGATTCCTCGCTGTTCTACGTGATCGCCTTCTACGGCATCTGGCCGCTGGAGAAGGTGATCCAGGTCGCCATTGCCCAGTACATCCTCAAGACCACATGGGAAGTGGTGATGACGCCGGTCACCTACAAGGTGGTGAACTTCCTCAAGCGCGCCGAGCGCGAAGACTTCTACGACCGCAATACCGATTTCACGCCCTTCCGCCTGCGGGTGTAGCGCGCGGCCAGCGCGGCTCAGGGCACCCTGCGGTCGACTTCGTCGAGGGTAAGCGTTTCCAGGTGGCCCACGTCCGCCCACTGCATGACCGTGAGCCGCACGCTGTCGCAGCGCAGCCGGTTGATGCTGGCATTGAGCAGCTCGTGCCGGCGCGGCGCCTCCAGCGTCATGTCGTTGGCTTCGCGGTACAGGCAGTCCAGCACGCCGCCGTGCGCCACCAGGGCAATGCGCTCGCCGGGATGGCGGCGCCCGAGCGCCAGCGCGGCTTCCACCGCGCGCTCGTGAAACGCCAGCAAGGACTCACCGCCATCGGGCGCGTAGTCGGGAACCCGCGCTTGCCACCTGGCGAAATCCTCGGGCAGCTGCTCGGCCACTTCCGCGTAGGTCATGCCTTCGAGCGAGCCGTAGCAGCGCTCGCGCAAGCGGGGATCGGGCTGCACCGCAAGGCCAAGCGCCTCGGCCAGCGGCGCCGCCGTCTGCATCGCGCGCGACAGGTCGCTGGCGTAGACCGCATCAATCGGCTCGACCGCCAGCGCCTGGGCCAGGGCATCCGCCTGCGCCGCGCCGGTGGCGTTGAGCGGGATGTCGAGCTGGCCTTGCAGGCGCCGTTCGCGGTTCCATGCGGTCTCACCGTGACGGATCAGGATCAGGTGGGTGAAGGCCAGCGAATGCGGCCCGGGCAATTGCGACATGCCGTTTCCTCTACGCGACTCAGGCGCTTTAGGCGATTTAGGCGATTTAGGCGACGCTACGCGGTCGTAGCGTCCCTGGCGGGCAGCGCTTGCGCGCCGCGCGGCCCATGCTTACTTCGCCGGCTGGCCGGCGAGTTTCGGATTGAGGGTATAGGTGCCGGTGAAGGCGGCCTGCGCCAGTACGTGGCCCTGGATGGCTTCGCGCACCTGGGCGCCCGTGAAGGTGCCCTCGAGCGGCAGGCGGTCCAGGTCGAGCGCGTAGACGGTGAACACGTAACGGTGCACCAGGCTGTCGTTCCACGGCGGGCAAGGGCCGTCGTAGCCGTAGTAGTCGCCCTTCATGTCCGGGTCGCCGGCAAACCAGCCGGTGTAGTCGTTCAGGCCGTGGCGCAGCCCGCCCGCCGCGGCGGTGCCGCCGGTGGCCTCGGGGCCCGGCTTGCCGCGCGCGATCACGCCATCACTGTGGGTGCCCGCCGAGATAGTGCGCAGCCCCATCGGAATATCCACCAGCACCCAGTGAAAGAAGTCCACGCGCGGCAACGAGGCGGGCACTTCGCGCCCTTCCTGGTTGACGTCGTCGCCGCGGCTGGGCACGTCCGGATCGTGGCAGGTCAGCACAAAGGAACGCGTCTCGGCCGGCGCCTCATCCCAGTGCAGGTCGGGATTGCGGTTGCTCGACAGCGTCACGTGGGTGGCGGGGTCGATCGCACCGAAAGCGAACTCGACGGGAATCGGCCCGTTGTCGCTAAATGCCTTGCTCCAGAGTTTCATGTTTCTCTCCTTGCTGGGTTGCGCCGCGCGCTGCGCGGCATGCGGGATCAGGCCGAGGCCGGTCCCGGCGGTGAGGTGCGGCGGCGGTAGCTGAGCTGCAGCAGGCCGTCGTCGAAGGCGCGGTGCGCCGCCAGTTGCCAGTCCACGCTGCCGTCCGGCGAAGCGATCATGCCGTCGAGGCTGGTGGCGATGTAGAGGGTAACTGTCTGGGTCATGTCCGGTCAGGCCGTCGCCGCATCAGCCGCTGGCCTGCGCTGGCTGGGAATTGGTGGCCGGCGCGGCCGGCGGCACGCGCAGCCAGAAGGTGACCGGACCGTCGTTGACCAGGCTGACCTGCATCATGGCGCCGAACTCGCCGGTCTGCACCTCGCCATGCGCGGCGCGCGCGCGCGCCACGAAATGGTTGTACAGGCGCTCGCCATCGGCCGGCGCCGCGGCCGGGGTGAAACTGGGCCGCGTGCCGCTGTTGGTATCGGCGGCCAGCGTGAACTGCGACACCACCAGCAGGCCGCCGCGCGTGCCGCGGCCATCGATGTCCTGCACGGGCAGGTTCATCTTGCCGGCCTCATCGGAGAACACGCGGTAAGCCAGCAGCTTGGCGAGTAGCCGCTCGGCCTGCGCTTCGGTGTCGCCACGCTCGGCGCAGACCAGTGCCAGCAGGCCGGCGCCGATCTCCCCGGTAGTGCGGCCGTCGACAGTGACGCGGGCCTGTGCGACCCGCTGGATCAACGCGATCATGAACCGTCCCTGCCCGGCCTCAGGCCAGCGTCACGCGTGCGAAGCGGCGCTTGCCCACTTGCACGACGTAGCTGCCAGCCTCGACCTTCAGCCCCTTGTCGCTGACGATGGTGCCGTCGATCTTGACGCCGCCCTGCTCGATATTGCGGTTGGCTTCCGACGTGGAAGGCACCAGGTTGGCCTGCTTGAGCAACTGGCCGATGCCCAGCGGCGCGCCGGAAAGGCTGACCTCGGGGATTTCGTCGGGCACGCCGCCGCGCGCGCGGTGGTTGAAGTCCTCAAGCGCGCGCTCGGCGTCGGCAGCGCTGTGGAAGCGCGTGACGATCTCCTGGCCGAGCATCACCTTGCAGTCGCGCGGATTGCGGCCCAGCGAGATCTCCTGCTTCATCAGGTCGATCTCGCTCATGGGGCGGAACGACAGCAGCTCGAAGTACTTCCACATCAGGTCGTCCGAGATGCTCATCAGCTTGCCGAACATCTCGCTCGGGGCTTCGGTCACGCCGATGTAGTTGCCCTTGGACTTGGACATCTTCTCCACGCCGTCCAGGCCCACCAGCAGCGGCATGGTCAGGATGCACTGCTGCTCCTGGCCGTATTCCTTCTGCAGCTCGCGGCCCACCAGCAGGTTGAACTTCTGGTCGGTGCCGCCCAGCTCCAGGTCGGCCTTGAGCGCGACCGAATCGTAGCCCTGCATGAGCGGGTAAAGGAACTCATGCACCGAAATCGGAATCCCAGTGCGGAACCGTTTGGTGAAGTCGTCGCGCTCCATCATCCGCGCCACGGTGTACTTGGCCGCCAGCTGGATCATGCCGCGCGCACCCAGCGGATCGCACCACTCGCTGTTGTAGCGGATCTCGGTCCTGGCCGGATCCAGCACCAGGCTGGCCTGGCTGTAGTAGGTCTGGGCGTTGGCCTCGATCTGCTCGCGCGTGAGCGGAGGACGGGTGGCGTTGCGCCCGGACGGATCGCCGATGGTGGAGGTGAAGTCGCCGATCAGGAAGATGACCTGGTGGCCCAGGTCTTGCAACTGACGCATCTTGTTGAGCACCACCGTGTGGCCGATATGGATATCGGGCGCGGTCGGGTCCAGCCCCAGCTTGATGCGCAGCGGCACGCCGGTGGCCTCGCTGCGCGCGAGCTTGGCCAGCCATTCGGATTCGACCAGCAGTTCGTCGCAACCGCGCTTGGACACCTCCAGGGCGTGCATCACTGTGGGCGTGAGGGGGTAGGAGGTGGCAGCGCCGGAGGAAACTTCAGTCATGACGTAAGTCTTTGAAAAACATGAGAATTCAGACGGGGACACAAAAACGGCTTGCGGCCGGTTTTGGTATAATCCGCGCTTCTTGTGCAAACGGGAATGCTCCCGTGGGCCAACCGCCATTCTAGGCGGCAAACCAATATGGCAGGCGCCGCACCTCGGGGGAGGAAGGCAGACGAGGCAAATCGTCGCGGCAGCGCAGCCCGAAACAAAGAGTGAATTTTACGTGATGTGGTCCAGACTCCGCGAAGTTTTCGCGCGTGAGCTGGTGGTTCTAGTCGATCCTACCAATGCCCTGCACGCCCGTCGGCGCAAGCAGTTGACAGCGGCGGTGGGTACGGTGTTCACGCTGGGCATGGCCGCCGCCATGGGCGTGGCCCCCCGTAGCGCCTTCGACGATCCCCAGGCTCCGCGTGTCCGGGAGGCGATACGCCTGCCCGATTTACGCACACAACTCGAACAGCTTACCGAAACCGACGCTACCTTTGTGCGCGAAGAGCGCATGCAGCGTGGCGACACGATTGGCAGCCTGCTCAAGCGGCTTGGCGTGGACGACCCCGATGCGCAGGCCTTTATCCGCCGCAACACCACTGCGCGCGGCCTGTTCGACCTCAATCCCGGCCAGACGGTGCAGGCCGAGGTCGACGAGAACAACCTGCTGGTGTCGCTGCAAGCCAACCTCGGCGGTGACGCAAACGCCTCCCGCGAGCTGGTGATCGAACGCGCGGGCGACCCTGCCGATCCGGTCTACAAGGCCCGCGTGCAGTCGGTGAAGAACGAGCTGCACTACGAGATGCTGTCCGGCGCCATCGCCAACGGCGGTTTCTTCAAGGCCATGGACGCGGCCAACGTGCCCGACGAGATCGTCCAGCAGATGCTCTCGATCTTCTCCGGCGTGATCGACTTCCACCACGACATCACCAGCGGCGACCGCTTCCGCATCGTCTACGAAGCGGGCTATCGCGACGGCGCGTTCGTGCGCAACGGCCGCGTGGTTGCGGTCGAGCTGATCAACCACAACCAGTTGCACCAGGCGCTCTGGTATGCACCGGAAGGCAGCAAGCAGGGCGGCGCGTACTACACCTTCGACGGGCGCAGCATGAAGCGGCCGTTCCTGCGCTCGCCGGTGGAGTTTTCGCGCGTGTCGTCGGGCTTCGGCGGGCGTGACCATCCGCTGCACCACCACTGGGCGCAGCACAAAGGCGTGGACTTTGCCGCACCGACGGGCACCAAGGTGATGGCCACCGGCGACGGTGAAGTCGAGTTTGTCGGCCAGCAGAACGGCTACGGCAACATCGTCATCCTCAAGCACCATAGCGGCTACTCCACTTACTACGCGCACCTGTCCGGCTTTGCCACGATGAAGCGCGGGCAGCATGTGTCGCAAGGCGAGGTCATTGGCTTCGTCGGCCAGACCGGCTGGGCCACCGGCCCGCACCTGCACTACGAGTTCCGCGTCAACGATGTGCCGCTGAACCCGCTGGCCATCGCCGCGCTCGACACGCCCGCGCTGTCGGGGCCGGCGCGCCAGCAGTTCCTGAGCTATACCAGCGAGATGCTCAGCCGCATCAACGCGCTGCGTACCTACAACGTGGCTTCGGCCAGCAATTGATCGAGCCCGCCCGGCCAGCATGCAAACATCGTCCTCAGACTGCTTCATCGGCATCATGTCCGGCACCAGCATGGACGGCGCGGACGGCGTGCTGGTCGATTTCTCCGGGCCACGGCCCGCGGTGCTGGCGGCGGCCTTCCAGCCCTTCCCGGCCGAGCTGCGCGACGCGTTCGCAGCGCTGCAGCAGCCCGGCAATGATGAAATCCACCACGAGGCACTGGCGGCCAATGGGCTGGCGCGCGTCTATGCGGCTTGCGTGGCTGCCCTGCTGCGCGATGCCGGCCAGGCGCCGGGCGCCATCGCGGCGATCGGCGCGCACGGCCAGACCGTGCGCCATCGGCCCGGCTTGTACGATGGCACCGGCTATACCCGCCAGAGCCAGCAACCCGCGCTGCTGGCAGAGTTGACGGGCATCGACGTGGTGGCGGATTTCCGCAGCCGCGACGTGGCGGCCGGCGGCCAGGGCGCGCCCTTGGTGCCGGCGCTGCACCAGGCGCTGTTCGCAGACGCCGCCGAGACGCGGGTGGCGTGCAATATCGGCGGGATCTCCAATATCAGCGTGCTGCCCGCCGCCAGCGCAGGTGGCGCGGCGCGGCCGGTTACCGGATTCGACTGCGGCCCGGGCAACGTGCTGCTCGACTACTGGATCGACCGGCATCACGGCCTGGCCTACGACGCCGACGGCGCCTGGGGCGCCAGCGGCAAGATCGACCAGGCGCTGCTGGCACGCCTGCTGGCCGAGCCCTATTTCAGCGTGGCCCCGCCCAAGAGCACTGGCCGCGACCTGTTCCATCCCGCCTGGCTGGAAAATCATCTTTCCCAGCTCGGCAAGGCACTCGATGCCGCCGACGTGCAGGCCACGCTGGCCGCGCTGACCGCCGAGGCCATTGCCCGCGATATCCGCCTGCATGCGCCCGACGCGGCGCGGCTGATCGTGTGCGGCGGCGGCGCCCGCAACGGCCTGGTGATGGCGCTGCTGGCGCATGCGCTGCCCGGCGTCACGGTGCAAAGCTCGGACGACCTGGGCGTTCCGGTATCGCAGGTGGAAGGCATCGCCTTTGCCTGGCTGGCGCGCCAGATGCTGCGCAGGGCGCCGGGCAATGTGCCCACCGTCACCGGCGCGGCCGGCCCGCGCGTATTGGGCGCGCTCTACCCTCGGTAGCAAAACCTCCCGACCCTCATGCCGGCCCGGCGTGGCCTGCCTCGCAAACCCACTGGATGAATGCCTCGGCAATGGGCGAAGGCCGCATGGCCGGCGAACGCGCCAGCACCACGCGCTGCGGCGTCACGGCCTCGCGCAGCGGCAGGCAGACGATGGGCTGGCCGTCGTAGCTGTGGTCGCCCGCCGGGCGCGTGCATGACAGCGCCACGCCATAGCCGTGCGCCACCAGGCCGCGCTGCATCTCGAAGGTCTGCGTGTACTGGTGCAGCTGCGGGCGCAAGCCGTGCGCCCAGAACAGTGAGAGGAAGTACTCACGTGTTTGCGCAATGTCCTCCAGGATCAGCCGTTCGCCCGCCAGGTCTTTCAGGCTTACGCTTTGCTGGGCGGCCAGCGCATGGCCGGCAGGCAGCAGCGCGTAAGGCGCGAGCCGGGCAAGTATCCAGCGCGCAATGCGCTGGTCGAAACCGAGATCGTAGGTCAGCGCCAGTTCCGCCTTGCCGGCAGTGAGCGTGCGATGCACCGTGGCCAGGTCGGCCTCGAACAGCGTCACGGCAACATGCGGATGCAGGCGCCGGAAGCCGGCCAGCAGCCGCGGCGCGTAGTAGGCGCCAAGATCCTGGAAGCACGTCAGCGACAGTTGCCCGCTAAGGCCACGCGCCTGCGCCTGGTCCGCACCTTCGCTTGCCAGGCCGGCCGCCAGTGCCAGGATGTCGCGGGCGCGGCCCAGCAGGCGCTGGCCCGCCGGCGTCAGTTCCAGCCCGCGGCTGACCTGGCGGCGAAACAAGGCCTCGCCCAGCGTTTCCTCGAGCTGCGCCACGGCCTGCGACACCGAAGGCTGCGATACGTGGCGCGCGCGGGCAGCCGCGCTGATGCTGCCGTGCTCGGCGGCCGCGACAAAGTACTCGAGCTGGCGGAAGGAGAATCCAATCATGATTTCCTATACTACAGCATAGGAAATATATTCTTTTCCTATTACCGCCCTACCCCGATACTCGTCCCAGGCCAGCCATCCACGGGACCCTCATGCACATCACCACAGCCGATATCGAGACCTACCAGCGCGACGGCGCCCTAGTATTGCGCGGCGCCTTCGCCGATTGGGTGACGCCGCTGCGCGAAGGATTCGAGCAGAATCTCGCCCAGCCCGGCCCCTTTGCCATCGAGAACGTCGGCAGCGGCGAACGCGGCCGTTTTTTCGAGGATTACTGCAACTGGGAGCGCATCCAGCCGTTCGCCGATTTCATCCGGCGCTCGCCGGCCGCCGCCATCGCCGGCCACATCATGCAGGCCGAGGCCGTCCAGGTGTTCCACGAGCACATCCTGGTCAAGGAACCGGGCACGGCAAAGCCTACGCCGTGGCACCAGGACCTGCCCTACTACTGTTTGGATGGCCTGCAGACCGCGAGCTACTGGATCCCGCTGGACCCGGTCACCACCGCCAATACCTTGCGCGTGGTGCTGGGCTCGCACCGCTGGCCCAAGCTGGTACGGCCCAAGCGCTGGGCCAGCAATGAGAATTTCTACGCCGGCAGCGACCAGTTCATGGAGATGCCGGACGTGGACGACGGCAACCACGCCATCCTGGTGCCGGCGCTGGAGCCGGGCGATGCCGTGGTGTTCGACTTCCGCACGGTGCATGGCGCCGCGGGCAATACCGGCGCGGGACGGCGCCGCGCCTTCTCGGCACGTTTCCTGGGCGACGACGTGCGCTACCTGGAGCGGCCGGGCCGTACCTCGCCGCCCTTCCCCGGGATCGGGCTGGCCAGCGGCGAGCGGATGCGCGAAGACTGGTTCCCGGTGGTCTGGCGCCGGGAGAAGTAAATAAAAAAGCGCACCGAAGTGCGCTTTTTTATTGCCGCCGGAATCCGTGGCGCTCTTGCGAGCCTTACACCGAGAACGAAGAGCCGCAACCGCAGGTGGTGCTTGCGTTGGGGTTCTTAATCACGAACTGTGCGCCGTTGATGTCTTCCTTGTAATCAATCTCGGCACCCACCAGATACTGGTAGCTCATCGAGTCAATCAACAACGTGACGCCATTCTTGTCCAGCGTGGTGTCGTCCTCGTTCACCTCTTCATCGAAGGTGAAGCCATACTGGAAGCCGGAACAGCCGCCGCCCTGCACGAACACGCGCAGTTTCAGCTCGGCATTGCCCTCTTCCTCGATCAACTGCTTGACCTTGTCGGCAGCGCTGTCAGTAAAGACGAACGGGGCCGGCATGTCCTCGGTAACGGGTGCCTCTGCGACTGCGTTCATGGGGTTCTCCTATGTAGATACGCCTGTATTTTAAGCGCTCTGGGAAGATCGTGCCGAAACCCCGTGAATTCAAGGGGTTCTGTTGGTGCAATCAGGCCAGAGGTGCCGTATCAGGCGGATTCCTGGGTACCTGATGCCAGGACCAGGTTGGGCAGCGCCTTGGGCTCCGCACTGCCGAGCGGCACCAGGCGGCCTTCCACCAATGCGCCCTGGTGCATTTCCAGCGCGGCGTAGTGCACCTCGCCCTGCACGCGGGCGTGCGGTTGCAGCTCCAGCAGCTCGGTCGCGTGCACCGGCCCGGTGACCGTGCCATTGAGGATCAGGTGTCCGACCCGGACCTCGCCCTCGACCACGCCCTTTTCGCTGATGACCAGCATGCTTGCCTGGTCGGCAGCCGCTATCACGTTGCCGCGTACCCGGCCGTCCAGGCGCAGGCCGCCCGAAAACGTCAGGTCGCCCTGGATCACACTGTGCTGGCCGATCAGGGTATCGATAGACAGGCTTTTTTTCTTGGAAAACAACATAGGTCCCTTTTTTCGTTGCTGGCCCAGCGCAGCCCTACGGCATGGCCGTCTGGGTCGCGCGCAACTGACCGTTTTGCAAAATTCGTACCGTGACCGCCCGCACCGCGGCGCCCGCAGGCAGCGCAAAGGCGCTTTCAATCCGCTGGTAGTGCGTGACCCGCAGACCAGGCAACGGGCCGGCGCCGTTTTCGGGCAGGCTCAATGTGACTGGCTTGCCATCCCGCAGCAGTGAAACGACCAACTGTAACTCACCGCGGAACTCAGGCAAGGATGAAAAAGCCTTGGATCCACCCTGCATTATCAGCAATCGATAGTGCATCTTCAGTGGGTCGGCTTCATCAAGACCCACGCGAAAACTCCGCACATGGATGCCGGAGGTATTGTCGCTGGCCGGAAGCAGGCTCTCAAAAAACGCCAGGTCTTCCTTGAGTTGGGCGACCTCGCCTTCTGCCGTCTTCAACTGCCCGGCCAGCGCCTCCTGGGCGCTGCGCGCCATCTGCAACTGCGCCTCGGCGGTGTTGGCCACCGCCTGCAAGCGCTCGCGCTGAGCCGTCATCGCCGCAACCTGCTCGTGCAGCGCCTTGCCCTGCGCCGTCATATCCGGCGCGCCGGTGAGCCGCCGGCCAGCGTCGTACGCCCAACCCGCGGCGACCACCGCCACGACGAGCATGACGACGAGCATCAACGCGGCGCCCAGCACGCGAAGCCGCCACGGCAGGTGCGAACGCACCGCCAGGCTCCCGGACAGTGAGCCCCGGCGCGGGCGCAACAAGCGATACTTCATGCGCGGCGGGCGGGCGGCACCGACAGGCTGGCGCGGTGCGGGTCGGCTGGCCATCGCATCCTATGCATCATGGTCGGGTTCTCCGGGCGGCAGGAGCAGGGATTGTAGCCGGGGAGATGCAAAGTATTTGTAAAACGTGGTTAAAGCCAGCCGTTGCGCGCTATTGCACATGTCTTCACGAGCGCCGGGGGCGAAAAAAAACCGCACGGCGAACCGTGCGGTTTTTTTCTGGCGCGGCCAGATCCGGTGAACCGGACCTGCCGAACACACATCAACGCTTCGAGAATTGCTTCCGACGACGCGCCTTGTGGAAACCGACCTTCTTACGTTCCACTTCACGCGCATCGCGCGTGACGAAACCGGCCTTGGACAGCGACGGCTTCAGGGTGGCATCGTAGTCGATCAGTGCACGGGTGATGCCGTGGCGCACTGCGCCGGCTTGACCCGTTTCACCGCCGCCAGTCACGTTGACCTTGATGTCGAAGGTCTGTGCGTTGGCAGTCAGTTCGAGCGGCTGGCGCACGATCATCAGCGAGGTTTCGCGAGCGAAATACTCATTGATGGGCTTGCCATTGACGATGATATCGCCCTTGCCCGACTTGATGAAGACCCGAGCCACTGCGCTCTTGCGGCGGCCAGTACCGTAATTCCAATTTCCGATCATGGATGGCCCCCTTAGATTTCCAGCGCTTTAGGCTGCTGCGCTTCATGCGGATGCTCGGCTTCGGCGTAAACCTTCAGCTTCTTGATCATCGCATAGCCCAGCGGGCCCTTCGGCAACATGCCCTTCACAGCTTTTTCCAGGGCGCGGCCCGGGAAACGTTGCTGCATCTTACCGAACGTCGTTTCGTAAATGCCGCCCGGGTAACCCGAGTGACGATAGTACTTCTTGTCGGTTTCTTTGGTACCCGTGACACGCAGTTTGCCTGCGTTGACGATGATGATGTAATCACCCGTGTCGACGTGCGGAGTAAATTCCGGCTTGTGCTTGCCGCGCAGTCGGCGTGCCACTTCGCTGGCAACACGGCCGAGGACTTTGTCCGTCGCGTCAATCACGTACCAGTCGCGCTTAACCTCTGCAGGCTTTGCGGAAAAGGTCTTCATGATTTTTCCTGAGACTTGTAGAACCTGCCCGAAACATTGACTTTACGTCGTCGGCCGACCCTTAGGATCTGACCTTCCTGCTTGTATGTGCAGGCTCTCCCTGAATTCCTTCCCGCGGGCATGACGGAAAAGCCCACGAGTATACTGCGGACTGAGGCCTGAGCACAAGGAAAGTTAGGGAAGAACGCCAAGATGGTGCCGCTCAGTGTGCTGCTCGCTATCCGGAACGGCAGCGACCGGCAAGAAAGCAGGCCATGAGGCACTTCGCAGCAGGAAGCGCATCTGGCCGGCACAGGCGCAGAATAAAAAAAACCCAAGCTATTGAGCTTGGGTTTGAATCCACCAAAGGAGGAGGGTGGAGGAGACACCGGGAGATCGACGGGGCTGGGTCGCGGTGCGGGCCGGCGAATGTGGCTGTAACCATCCGATTCGCTTTCGCACTCTGCGCCGCCTTGTGCGCCGTCGTTCAATGATTCAAATTATACACGGGTGCCCTCCCAGCGCAAGGAAATTTGCAGTGCGAAATGGCATTCCGCATTGTAAAAAATCACGAAGCCGCACACGAATATTTTTTATTCAATAGAATCAATAACTTAAGAGTTTAACGTACTGTAACAGTACTGTCATCTTAGAAGAAAGCTTCAGTTTCCGGGAAAATTGCCGAGTTACGGCGCTTACCAGCAAGTGGCCTATACTCAAAAAGCAAGCTTCGAAATCGCGTGTTCGTGATCGAATGCGCACTCACCAGAACGCAGGATCGAACAAAATGGAATGCAAAGTAACTTGGATGGGCACCGACGGCATGAGCTTCGTGGCCGAGACGGGCAGTGGCCATATCGTGGCGATGGACGGTGCGCCCGAGGGCGGCGGCCACAACCTGGCCCCGCGTCCGATGGAAATGGTCCTGCTGGGTACCGGCGGCTGCACCGCCTATGACGTGGTGCTGATCCTGAAGAAGAGCCGGCAGGATGTGCGCGGCTGCAGCGTCAAGCTGCAAGCGGAGCGCGCCAGCGAAGACCCGAAGGTGTTCACCAAGATCAACTTCCACTTCACGGTGAGCGGCCGGAACCTGAACCCCAGCGCTGTCGAGCGCGCCATCCACCTGTCGCACGACAAGTATTGCTCGGCCTCGATCATGCTGGCCAAGACGGCGGAAATCACGCACACGGTGGAAATTGTAGAGGTGTAGGCGCCTGGCGCCTGGCCAGCCCCGGGGGGGCCTGCTGTGGCGCTCCCATTGGGATGGGTGCGCGCCACACTAAAGAATCGGAAGCAAAGCAGGCCGATAAGCCGGATTCTGTGCGCGCCGGCTTCCTTGCGGTTGCCGGCACGTGACAATCATTCCTCTAGGCCGGTCGTTACCGACCGGCTCAAGCTCCCTACCCGCAGGCTCAGCGGGCCGCCTCAATGCCTGCCTATTTGGGATTGCTCCAGGTGGAGGTTACCGCGTTTCACCCTTCCCATCAGGCGAACCCGATGGCAAGACTCGTCTCTGTGGCCCTATTCCGCACGTTGCCGTGGATGGCTATTAGCCAACACCCTGCCCTGTGGAGTCCGGACTTTCCTCCCCTTGCACCGCGAGGATGCAAGCAGCGATTGTCTGGCCTGCTTTGCGGCCCGCAGTCTAACACCGTTTGACCACGAAACGGCCACCCTCATGCAGCCTGCGCGCGGCGCCCGCGGCGAAACACCGTGGCATCCGCGTAGTAGGCCGGATCGCGATTGGCTTCGCACCAGCCGGGGATGCCCAGCACCGGCAATGGCGCAAAGCGGCCGCTGTGCAACTCGGCCGCCTCGAGCGAGGCGCACACGGAATCGTCGAGCGAGCCAGGCAGCGCAGCGCCGGCGGCCGGCGGGACGGCCAGCGGCCACGCATGCGCGGTCAGCGCTTTGTAGGGCCGCACCAGCTTTTCCAGCAGGGCGTGGCCGAAGGGCACCACGCTGCAGCGGGCTGTGCCGTCACGGCTGCCGGCGTGCTCGCTACCGTCCCAGACATCCCGCCGCGCCACGAACAGATGCTCCCAGCCGAAGCCGCGCAGCACGGACTCCAGGCCACTGTCGGCGCTCAGGAACAGGATGGCGTTCTCGTCGAACAAGGTGGCGGCGTCGCGCAGGCTGCCACGGCGGCCGTGCACGCCTGCCGCCGCGATGGTGTGGGCCTGCAGCCGGTTCAGCACCCGCTTGGAACGGGGGAAATGCAGCCAGATGAGCGCATTGAAGAAATCGTGCAGGTTGTCGCGCGTCGGCACGGCGCCGGTGGCGTAGATATGCGCCTCGTAGGCCGTGCCGGCGGGCAGTTCGGCTTGCGCAACGAAACGCAGCGGCACGCCGCGGGCATTGCGCAGCGCACGTTGCGTGGCCATTGTGCCGAGGACGGCGCGCAGGTCGGCGCCGCCCTTCAGCGCACTATCCAGCGCCGTGCCGATGGTGGCGAACGGCCGGAACCACGGCTGTGCCCAGTCGATCTGCGCCACCGCGGCGGCCAGCGCTAGCCTGGCTACGGCGTCGGCATCCTGTGACGCCGGCACCGGCCGGACATGACCTTTTGCTTTCACTGCCGCTTCCACTGCCGCGTCCACTTCGCCAGCGCGGCTTAGCGGGCCTTCCAGTGCAGCGTCTCGCCGCCGCGCAGCGGCACCAGCGTGGTATCGCCATACGGCAGTTCGGCCGGCAGTTCCCATTCCTCGCGGACCAGGGTAAGCGTGCCGCTATTGCGCGGCAGGCTGTAGAAGGCCGGGCCGTTGAAGCTGGCAAAGGCCTCCAGCTTGTCCAGGGCACCGGCGGCTTCGAACGCCTCGGCGTACAGTTCCATGGCGTGCAGCCCGGTGTAGCAGCCAGCGCAGCCGCAGGCATGTTCCTTCAGCCCGCGCGCGTGCGGCGCGCTGTCGGTGCCGAGGAAGAAGCGCTCGCTGCCGGACACGGCCGCAGCCACGAGGGCTTCGCGGTGGGTCTCGCGTTTGAGCACCGGCAGGCAGTAATAGTGCGGCCGGATCCCGCCGGTGAAAATGGCGTTGCGGTTGTATAGAAGGTGATGCGCGGTGATGGTGGCGGCGACGGGGCCGTCGGCATCGCGCACATACTCGGCCGCGTCCTTGGTAGTGATGTGCTCGAACACCACCTTGAGCCCGGGGAAGTCGCGGCGCAGCGGCGTCATGACCTTGTCGATGAAGACGGCCTCGCGGTCGAAGATATCGATCGCCGGATCGGTCACTTCGCCGTGCACCAGCAGCGGCAGGCCCACGCGCTGCATGGCTTCCAGCGCTGCCGCGCAGTGGCGCAGGTCGGTCACGCCGGCATCGCTATTGGTGGTGGCGCCGGCCGGATACAGCTTGACCCCGTGCACGAAGCCGCTGGCCTTGGCCGCGATGATTTCCTCGGCGGTGGTCTTGTCGGTCAGGTACAGCGTCATCAGCGGCTCGAACGCCATGCCGGCCGGCAGCGCGGCCAGGATACGGTCGCGGTAAGCCGCGGCCTGCGTCACCGTGGTCACGGGCGGCTTCAGGTTGGGCATGATGATGGCGCGGGCGAACTGGCGGGCGGTATCCGGCAGGACGGCGGCAAGAGCCGTGCCGTCGCGCAGGTGCAGGTGCCAGTCGTCCGGGCGGGTGATGGTGAGAGTCTGGGTCATGGCTTTCGGGGGGCCGGCCGGCAGTCGCGGCTGGCGCTTGCTTTGGATTACAGAATCAGGATGGCGCGGTAGTCATTCACATTGGTGCGCGTGGGGCCCGTCACCACGAGGTCGCCGGCGGCCCCGAAGAAGCCCCACGCGTCATGCGCGTCGAGCCGGGCGCGCGCCGGTGCGCCGGCAGCCTGCGCACGCGCTAGCGTGGACGGGTCCAGCAACGCGCCGGCGTTGTCCTCGGAGCCGTCGATGCCGTCGGTGTCCGCCGCGATGGCATACACATTATCAACGCCATCCAGCTCCAGGGCGAGCGACAGAAGGAACTCCGAGCAGCGCCCGCCACGGGGCTTTCCAGCCGTCCCGCCACCGCCCTGCGGCAGCGTGACGGTGCATTCACCGCCGGAAATCAGCACCACGGGCGCCGCGAATGGCGCATTGTACGCGCGTATCTCGCGCACCAGTGCCGCGTAGACCCGGGCAACTTCCTGCGCCTCGCCGGTCACCGTGTCGCCCAGCACCACCGGCTGGATGCCGCGCGCGCGGAAGTGATCCGCTGCCGCCACCAGGCTGCCGTGGGCGGTGGCAATGACGCGATTCTCCACCCGCGCGAACAGCGGATCGCCCGGCTTGGGCGTTTCCGCCACTTCGCCGCGTGCACCGCGCTCGAGGTAAGCCTGCACCACCGGCGGGACCGCCGCACCGTAGCGGCGCAGGATCGCCAGCGCATCGGCGTAGGTGCTGGCGTCGGGCACGGTGGGGCCGGAAGCGATGGCGCTGGGGTCGTCCCCGGCCACGTCCGACACGATCAGCGTGGTCACCGGCGCGCGGCAGGCCTGGGCGAGGCGCCCGCCCTGGATGCGCGACAGGTGCTTGCGCACGATATTCATGTCCGTGATGGGCGCGCCGCAGCGCAGCAACTCCTGCGTGGTGGCCTTGAGGTCCGCCATGGCGATGCCCTCCGCAGGCAGCGACAGCAGGCTGGAGCCGCCGCCGGACACCAGCACGATCAGCTTGTCATGTGGCCCAAGCTCGCTCGCCCGCGCCAGGATCTCGGCCGCGGCGCGCTCGCCGGCCTCGTCTGGCACCGGGTGGCCGGCCTCGATCACGCGGACGTGTTCGGTCGGCAGGCCGTGGGCGTAGCGCGTCACCACCAGGCCGTCGAGCTGCACCGCGCTGTTCTGGCTGGCATAAGCCCGCTCCACGGCCAGCGCCATCGAGGCCGCGGCCTTGCCGGCGCCGACCACCAGGGTGCGTCCGCCAGCCTGGGGCGGCGGCAAGTGGTCCGCCACGATGCGCAGCGGATCGGCTGCCGCTACCGCGGCACGGAAGCTCTCCAGCAGCAGGCTGCGCGCGTCGGCCGCCGTGGCCGGGATAGGTTGGGCGCCCGTGCTCATAGCGCGCCCGCGATGGCCTGGCCCAGGTCCGCCGTACCGGCCTTGCCGCCGATGTCGCGGGTCAGCGGGGCATGCTCCGGCCCGGCCGACAGCACCTTCTCGATGGCGCCTAGCACGGCCGCGCCGGCTTCCGGCTGGCCCAGGTGCTCCAGCATCATGGCGCCGCACCAGATCTGGCCGATCGGGTTGGCCACGCCGCGCCCGGCGATGTCGGGCGCGGAGCCGTGCACCGGCTCGAACAGGCTGGGGAAGGTTCGGTCCGGGTTGATATTGCCCGAGGGCGCAATGCCGATGGTGCCGGTGCAGGCCGGGCCCAGGTCGGACAGGATGTCGCCGAACAGGTTGCTGGCCACCACCACGTCGAACCAGTCCGGGTGCTGGACGAAGTGCGCGGTCAGGATGTCGATGTGGTACTTGTCGACTTTCACGCCGGGGTAGTTGGTGGCCATGGCCTCCACCCGCTCATCCCAGTAGGGCATGGTGATGGAGATGCCGTTGGACTTGGTGGCCGAGGTCAGATGCCTGGCCGGGCGCTTTTGCGCCAGTTCGAAGGCGAACTTGAGGATGCGGTCCACGCCCGTGCGCGTCATCACCGTTTCCTGGATCACCACCTCGCGGTCGGTGCCGGGGAACATGCGCCCGCCGATGCTGGAGTATTCGCCCTCGGTGTTCTCGCGCACCACATAGAAATCGATGTCGCCCGGCTTGCGCGCATTGCCATCGCGGTCCACCAGCGGGCTGCGGATGCCGGGCATCAGCCGCACCGGGCGCAGGTTGACATATTGGTCAAAAGAGCGCCGGAACTGCAGCAGCGAACCCCATAGCGAGACATGGTCGGGCACGGCGTCCGGCCAGCCCACCGCGCCGAAATAAATGGCGTCGTATTTGACCAGGGTGTCGAACCAATCGTCCGGCAGCATCTTGCCGTGGCGGGCGTAGTAGTCGCAGCTGGAGAAGTCGAAGTGGTCGAACTGCATGTCGATGCCGAACCGGCGCGCGGCGGCGTCCATCACGCGCAGGCCCTCAGGCATCACTTCAGTGCCGATGCCATCGCCGGGAATGACTGCGATCTTGTATTTGCTCATGTCTCGAGGGCCCGCTGAATTGTATTGAAATCGGGGGGAAACGCACTGCAAGGCGCGCTGCGCTTGGCAGATAAGCCGGGCAGGCCGGATAATGGAACATTCTATTGCAATCCGGCAGCCTGCTGCCGCTCCGGTGCCCGCCATGTGCCAGCTGCTCGGCATGAACTGCGCCACGCCGACCGACGTGACGTTCTCCTTTACCGGCTTCGCCGCCCGCGGCGGCGTCACGGATCACCATGCCGACGGCTTTGGCGTGGCGTTCTTCGAGGACAAGGCCTGCCGTCTGTTCATCGACAACCAGTCCGCCGGCACCTCGCCGGTGGCCGAGCTGGTCAAGCGCTACCCGATCAAGTCCAAGAACGTCATCTCGCATATCCGCAAGGCGACCCAGGGCACGGTGCGGCTGGAAAACTGCCACCCCTTCATGCGCGAGCTGTGGGGGCGGCACTGGATCTTCGCCCACAACGGCGACCTGAAGGACTTCTCGCCTTTCCTGTCAGGGGTTTACCAGCCGGTCGGCGACACCGATAGCGAACTCGCCTTCTGCACGCTGATGCAGGGGCTGCGCAAGCGCTTCCCCGGCTCGCAGCCGCCGCTCAACGAGCTGTGCCACGCGCTCGCCGACATCACGCGCGAGATCACGCAGCACGGCGTGTTCAACTACCTGCTTTCCAACGGCCAGGCATTGTTCTCCCACTGCTCCACGCGCCTGTACTACATCGTGCGCCAGTGGCCGTTCTCCACCGCCCACCTGATCGATGCCGACCTGTCGATCGACTTCGCCCAGGTCACCACGCCCGACGACCGCGTGGCGGTGATCGCCACCGCGCCGCTGACCGACAACGAAACCTGGACCGCCTTCGCGCCCGGAGAGCTGATGATGTTCGAGGAAGGCCGCTCGGTGATGACGCTGACGGTGCCGATCCCGCCGGAAGTCCAGGCCAAGAACGCGGCCAACAGCGCCTGCACCTGAACGATTGCGGGCAAGCCATGCAAAAAGGGACGCCGAGGCGTCCCTTTTTGCATCCTGCCTGCCACCCATCAGCGCGGCGAGGCGGCTGCCCGCATCAGTGATGCAGGATCTTCGACAGGAACTGCCTGGCCCGCTCGGAGCGCGCTTCGATATTGCCGAAGAACTCTTCCTTGGCGCAGTCCTCGACGATCTTGCCCTGGTCCATGAAGATCACGCGGTTGGCCACCTTGCGCGCGAAGCCCATTTCGTGGGTCACGCACATCATGGTCATGCCTTCCTGCGCCAGCTGCACCATCACGTCCAGCACTTCGTTGACCATTTCCGGGTCCAGCGCGGAGGTCGGCTCGTCGAACAGCATGCAGATCGGATCCATCGACAGCGCGCGGGCAATTGCCACGCGCTGCTGCTGGCCGCCCGACAGCTGGCCCGGGAACTTGGCCGCCTGCGCCTTCAGGCCCACGCGGTCCAGGTACTTCAGGCCCTTGGCGGTAGCCTCTTCCTTGGAGCGGCCGAGCACCTTCATCTGGGCGATGGTCAGGTTCTCGGTGATCGACAGGTGGGGGAACAGCTCGAAG
>NZ_BAAILO010000036.1:0-58599 GCF_054589115.1 Cupriavidus sp. 8B
AAAAGAGCGGCAGGGACCCAAACTCACATCGCCTTAGGGCGATGCTCAAACATGGGTCCCTCTTTTCCGCTCTTTTTGCCTGCCGACGAGGCGCCCCATAACGGGAGATGAAAACCTTCACGGCTCGCTTCGCATCGCGCTTTGGTGATTTCCGCCTGGGGGCGGAAATCACGGCTACACCGAGTGATGCTTTTACTCTACCGCCGGTTTGCTCCCCTCTCCCGCTCGCGGGAGAGGGGCCGGGGGAGAGGGCGGGCGCTTGATGTTGCGGCTTCGCCCGCGTACCTGTATCAGCGCTTTGTCTTCCGGGCCGCGCCCTTCGGTGCATTGCCCTTGCCGCCGTCTTCCGGTTCATCGTGCAAGTGCTCGATGATGGCTGCCACGCGGTCGCCGAGGTATTTGTTGGCCGACTGCTCGAGCGCCCGCATCATCTCCGCTTCTACCGCCACCATCGCCAGGGGGCGAATGCGCCAGAGGATATCCACCAGCCGGGGCACGTCCTGCGGCGGTGGCAGCTTGCCTTCGCCGAAGCGGTCCAGCTCGCGCACCACCATCGCCACGATCCGGTCCGATACGGCCTCGAAGTGCCCGCGTGCGTGCTCGATGATGGACAGCACATCTTCCAGCGCAAACCCCGCGCGTGCGATCTCGGCGCCGGCGGCCAGCGTGCGCGGGCTGCGCGCGAGGTAGCCCATGCCGTCCGGCTCCAGCAGGCCGAGCGCGATGGCCTTGGCCAGCGCCGGGCGCGACACCGCGCGGCCGAACAGCTTGGCCAGCGCCAGGTAGGAATAGTGGCGCGGCGCTTCGTCCGTCCACGGACTGCTGATGGCGGACTCCAGCCCGAGGATGGAGCGCAGGTCATGGCCTTCCACGATGGCCTTGAGCAGCTCCTGGATATTGTTCAGCGTATAGCCGCGCGCCAGCAGGTGGTTGATCAGCCGTAGCCGGCCCAGGTGCGCCTGCGTGTAGATGCCCACCCGGCCGCGCCGCTCGGGCGGATCGATCAGGCCGCGGTCCTGGTAGGAGCGCACATTGCGCACCGTGGTGCCCGCCGCGCGCGCAAGCTCGTCGATGGTGTATTCCGGCGGCGTGCCATTGCCATTGCCATTGCCGGAGCCGGAGCCGGCGGCATCGTGGGCGGCGGATGCGGATGAAGACGCGGATGAAGACGCGGAGGTGGGCGCAGGGCTGCGCTTGAAGAGGGCCATGGCAAAAATTCTACCCGAGTCGTGCCGCCGCCGTGTGTCGCATCCCGCGCGCCGGGGCACGTCCAGCTACAGCTACAATATTCGCAGCGCCGCTCCCGAGACGGCGGCATTCACCTTGATCGTCCCCTTTCAACTTCGCAACGCGCCCCGGCGCGAGTCGTTATGCATATCCGCTGGCTTGAGGATTTTGTATGCCTGGCCCAGGCCGGCAGCCTCGCGCGCGCGGCGGAGCTGCGCAACGTCACGCCGCCGGCATTCGGGCGCCGCATGCAGGCGCTGGAAGTCTGGGCGGGCGCACCGCTGATCGATCGCAGCGTGTTCCCGGTGCGCCTCACCGATGAAGGGCGCCAGTTCCTGGAAGCCGCGCAGAGCGCGCTGCGCACGCTGGACGAGACGCGCTTGTCGCTGCGCGCGGCGCATCGGGCCGATGCCAGTACCGTGGTGATTGCCACCGGCAAGACACTCGCGCGTTCGATGGTGCCGGCGTGGCTGGCTGGCCTGCGCCACACGTTGCGCAACGATCCGGTGGCGGCCAACTTTCGCACCCGGCTCTCCACGTTTTCCACGCATGACGCGCTGGCGATGTTCACCGAGGGCGACGCGGACTTCCTGCTCTGCTACAACTCGCCGGAGCAGCCGGTGACGCTCGACAGCGCCCGCTACCAGTACTACCTGGTGGGCGAGGAACGCCTGGTTTGCGTGAGCGCGGCGGCGGACGCCGGCGGGCCGCTGTACAAGCTGCAAGCGCGCGGCCAGCGCGCGCCGGTACCGATGATCGCCTACGCCGAAACGCTCACCCTGGGACGCATGGTCAACGGCGAGATCGCGCGGCGCGGGCTGGCCAGCCGCCTCGACGTGATCGCGGTAAGCGACTTCGCCGAATCCGTGCATGAAATGGTGCGCCAGCGCATGGGCCTGGCGTGGCTGCCCGCCCGGTTGATCGCCGATGACCTGCACGCGGGGCGCCTGGTGCGCGCCGGGCTGGAGGTGGGCGGCGAGACGGACCTCGCGATGCAGATCCTGCTGTATCGCCCGCGCGCGCCGATGCGGCCGCTGGGCGAGGCCTTCTGGCATGCCGCGGTGGCAGGCTAGCCGTCAGCAATCAACGCATCAACGCATCAACGCCACCACCGGCAGGACCACCAGGATCGCCGCCATCGACACATTGATCAGGCGCGCTCACCGGATCCCGCAGGAAGCCGCCCACTCCACCCCCACCCCCCTTGCCAAAACGGCAAGCGCCATTGCCAAAGCCGCACGTTGTTGCAGCCGTACGCTCTCTAACATCGCCGCATACCTGCCTACGGCGCAAATCTAAAAACGGAGAGACCTGCCATGAACAAACTGCTGCGTGCGGCTGCTGCCGCATCCTTCTGCCTGCTTGCCGGCGGCGCCGCCGCCTCGGGCTGGCCGACCAAGCCGATTTCCCTGGTGGTGGGCTACACCGCGGGCGGCAGCGTCGACCTGGTGGCGCGCACCATCGCGCCGGAACTGGGCAGGCGCCTGGGCCAGAGCGTGGTGATCGAGAACCTGGGCGGCGCGGGCGGCACCATCGGCGCGTCCAAGGTGGTCAAGGCCGACGCCGACGGCTACACGCTGCTGATGGGCTCGGGCAGCGAGGTCTCGATCGCGCGCCTGACCAACCCCGCCGTGCGCTACGACGGCGAGCGCGACCTGGCGCCGATCACCTTCGTCGGCACCCAGCCGATGGTGCTGGTGGGCAAGTCCGCGCTGCCGGCCAAGAACGCCGACGAGTTGATCGCGCTGGCCAAGGCGCAGCCGGGCAAGCTGGCCTATGCCTCGTCCGGCGTGGGCACGCCGCTGAACCTGGCCGGCGAGCTCATCAAGCAGCAAGGCAAGGTCAACATCACCCATGTGCCCTATAAGGGTGCGTCCGCCATGTCCACCGACCTGCTCGGCGGCCAGATCGACCTCGCCGTGATGGTGCTGTCGTCGGCGCTGCCGCATATCCAGGCCGGCCGGGTCAAGGCCTACGGCGTGACCGAAGGGCATCGCGCCCAGGTGGCGCCCAACGTGCCCGCGCTGGCGGAAAGCAGCGCGCTCAAGGGCGTGGACATGGGCGTGTGGTTTGGCCTGATGGCACCGGCCAATACGCCGCGCGCCGTGGTCGATCGCCTGAACACCGAGATGCAGGCCGTGCTGGCCATGCCCGACGTGAAGAAGAAGCTGGCCGAGGCCGGCGTGGAAGTGGCGCCGGGCGGCCCGGGCCAGTTCGGCAGCTTTATCAAGCGCGAGACGGTGAAGTACAAGAGCATCGTCCAGACTGCCGGCATTCACGAATAAGGGGAAGGCGGCAGGCGTACCATTTGCTTGTTGTCCGCTTGTTGTTTGCTAGCCGCAAGTGGCGGTGCCGGCATCGGCCGCCCGCCTTTCCTCGCTTCTTCGTTGCTTTCTCGTTGTTAAGTCGAACTCACTGGCAACCTCCCCGACCCAAAAACATGACGACCACTGCCCCCAGCTTCCACGCTTACCCGGTTGAAGTCGAATTTCCCGATATCTCCGCCTACGCCACCGGCAACGCCGGCGTGCCCTACGTCCACACCTTCGACAGTGGCGTGCCCGGCCCGCACGTGATGGTCAACGCGCTGACCCACGGCAACGAGGTGTGCGGCGCCATCACCGTCAAGGCGCTGCTGGACCTCGGCCTGCGCCCGCGCCGCGGCCGCCTGACGCTGGCCTTTGCCAACGTCGACGCGTATCACAGCTTCGATGCGGCCCGCCCGGATGCGTCGCGCTATGTCGACCAGGATTTCAACCGCGTGTGGACGGCAGCCGTGCTGGACGACACCACCCGTGACTCGTCCGAGCTGCGCCGCGCGCGCGCCATGCGCCCGGTCATCGATACCGTGGACCTGCTGCTCGACCTGCACTCCATGCATGAGAAAAGCCTGCCGCTGATCGTTTCCGGCCCGCTCGACAAGGGCATCGCCCTGGCGCGCGCCGTGGGCGCGCCGGCCAACGTGATCGTGGACGAGGGCCATCCGGAAGGCCGCCGCATGCGCGACTACGAAGGCTTTGGCGACCCCGCCAGCGCCAGGAACGCGCTGCTGGTCGAATGCGGCCAGCACTGGGAAACCGCAGCCGTGGGCGTGGCCAAGGACAGCACCGCGCGCTTCCTGCTCAATGCCGGCGTGATCGACGCTGGCGACGTGCCTGCAGGCTGGCTCTTGCCCGTGGCGCCGCAGCGGGTGGTACGCGTGACCGAGCCCGTGGTCGCCAGCAGCATGGATTTCCGCTTCGCCGGCTCTTACACCGGGCTGGAAACCTTCGCCGAAGCCGGCACCGTGATCGGCTGGCGCGACGGCGAGCCGGTGGTCACGCCTTACCCGGATTGCGTGCTGGTGATGCCGTCGTTGCGGCAACTGCGCCCGGGCGTGACCGTGGTGCGGCTGGGTCAGCTGGTGGCTGATCGGGTGATCGGTTGATCGGTTAAGCGATTGATGGATGGGCGCGACGCGCACGGAAGGTGTCCCCTGAAGGTGTCCCCTGAAGGGGCACCACTCGCGCGCGTCTGTGCACTCCACAAGGGAGCTAAGCTGCACTTCTAGCTGTAATGGGGACGCCCTTGTCAAGGCGACCTGCGTCAGGCGGTGGAGGTGTTCAGGCTGGCGTGGCTTGCGAGGTGGGATAAGCCGGCGCGGCGGGCGCGGCCGGTGCGCCGGCCGTGGACGGCTTTGGCCGCATGCCGGGCAGCAATTGCTCGAACAGCTCGTCGATCTTCATCTCGGGCGGGACCAGGTTGCTCAAGTTGAGGCCGCCAGCGCTGCGCAGGGCATCGTAGTTTGCCTTGCCGGCGCGCTCACCATTGATGTAGACGATGATCTCCGCCGTGCTCAGGAAATCGCGCCAGTAGGTCTGGCGCTGCATGTAGACCGTGGCGGTATAGGGGCACGACGCCACCGACGAGCCGGGCGACAGCATCTTGAACTCAAAGCCGCGCTGCTGCACCGAGTCGCGGATGAATTCCGCGTAGGCATTGCCGCTGCCCGCGTTGGCAATCACGCAGAACAGCGTGCCGTCGGCGGGCTGCGTGGCGGCGATATGGTCGCCGCGGTCGACCGGGACGACGGCCTGGTACGTGGCGCAGCCGGTGACCAGCAAGCCTAGGCTGGCGGCTAGCAATGCTTTTTTCATGATGCTCCTGGAAACGCTGCTGCAAGGGTGCCGAACCGTGTTGTCGGCAGGCGCGCCCGCCAACTTTAGGCCATCGCGGCGTGGGCAATCGTTGGAACAGAGCGGGTAAACCGGTCCTGCGCCGGTCCTGCGCCGGTCCTGCGCCGGTTCCGTGCAGCGCGGTGGCCGCCGAGGCAAAAAAACGGCCAGCCGGAGAGGCTGGCCAAGAGGGGGTACTACCCTTGGAGACTACTAGCGTTCGGGTTGGCTGCGCGGGTGAGTCTCAGAGCACAAAAACCTGGCGGCAGCGCAGCGCCATCACCTGCGCCTCGAAGGCGCGGGCGGCGCGCTGCGCGAGCTGGTCGCGGCGGCGCTGGCGGGGTTTGGGGGCCGACGGGCCAGCGGGCTGGTCCTTGCTGGTGCCGTCGCGGCGGCCGCCCGGGCGGCCATGATCCACGGCGAGGGGGCCTAGCCCTGTCACCTGCCACTCGCGGCGCGTAATCGCGAGGATGTTGGCGAGTGCCTGGGCTTGCGGCGCGGTCATACTGCCCGGGAGGAGGACGTTCATCATGATATTCAGCGTGGCCCGGGCTCCTGGGAGCTTGCGGCCTTGTAGCGTCGTTGACGTTTGTTGGTATCGTGATGGAAAGATACACAGCGCCGGAGCGCGCCATTATCGACGGCGCACCGATCTTGCTGTGGGATGTGTCCTACAAGGCGCCGGAGAGGCGATTGGACCACTGGTTTGCTCTGCTCTCCTGCCTGGCTGGAGGGGCCGGCAGGATCTGCGTTGTCGTGCTCCCCTCTCCCCCTGAGGGGAGAGGGAGCAACAGCCGTCGTCATGGCGCGCGGCTTTGGCCCATTCGGCGGCTTTGTCAGGCGCTTCAGGCCTTTGCCGCGCCCCCGCTGGCCATCGTGCCCACCACCATCAGGCAGATCGCGGCAAGGAACACTCCCACCAGCAGGATCTGCAGGCGCCCCACCGGGCGGCCCTTCAGGAAAGCGTTGCTGATGAAGGGCGGTGAGACCAGGCCCACCACGGTAACAATCAGGATGGTCAGGGCGAGTACGGAAAGCAGGGTTTGCATGCTGGATATCGGTGTGGGTAAGTCAGTGCTCGCGCTCAGTTGGCGCCGCCACGCACAAGGCAACCCTCGAGAACTGGCGAGCCTTCCACCTGGCCGGCGCCGGTACATTCCACCGCCACCTTCTGCCCGCGCCGGACCATGGTGCCGCGCGCTTCCACCTCGCAGGTGCGGCCGGCGGGGCCGCAGATCTGGATCGGCAGGAGCTTGGCGCGCACCACCAGGGTCGGGCTATTGGAGCGGATATCCAGGAAGACCGTGTCGCCTCCCTCGCGCCGCACGCCGCTGGCCACGCCCTCCACGATGAAATACTTGCCCAGGTAGCGGTCGTTGGCCGCGCCGCTGTTTTCCTGGTAATCGTCGACGAGGGTGTCCGCCTGGTATTGCGGCAGGATGTCGGTGGAGCGGTTCGGGTCGATGCTGATCGGGTCCAGCGTGCCGTTCTTGGGCACGCCGCGCGCGCCGGCGTTCGGCTCCGGCACCGCCGCGGACGCCGCCGTGACCGGCTCGGCGGCCGGTTCTTCCTGCTGCTCTTCATGGTTGCCGGTGAGCCACAACATGCCAAGGACGGCAAGGGCGACAACGCCGATAAGGATTTGCTGGTTACGGTTCAACATCCGGGGTTTCCTGCGATAGAAATAGGCCATTGCGCTGGCAGGCACCAGCTCTCGCGGTGCGCGCGCCGCACTGCGTGCCGACGCGCTCGGATCGGCTGCCAGCCCGCCTGTGGCAAGGGCTGGCGGTGCCAGTCCAGGCGCTCGGGAGGGACATGCCCAAAAAGTTGCCCACAGCTTTGCCCACAGGGTTGTTCGGTCTTCTCCACAGACTTGTCCACAGCCTGGACGGGGTGTGGTGTGGGGATCCGGGTGGGGTTGCGCATGCACTTCATGGCGAGGGTGTGGCGTAAGGCTGGCTTTGGCGGCGCCGCCAGGATGCCTCGCATCACGCCGCAACCGGCAAGCAGCGATCAGTGAAGGTGCCGCAGCCCGGTTTCGTCGTCTTCGTCTTCGTCTTCGTCCCAGTCCTCGTGCTCGACCGGGGTGTCCGGCGCCATGTCGAACACCATCGAGTGGTGCTGCACGGTGAACCAGTCACGGAACTGCTCCAGCGTCAGCGTTTGTGGCCACAGGCTTTCGTCGAACCACTCCCCCAGCATGAATTCGAACAGGGCGCGCCAGCGCTGCTCCACCCACTGCAGCGCTTCCGGCGTGGTCGCCACATCGTCCGGCACCAGGAACACACTCTGGTCCTCGCGCACATGCTCAAGGGTCAGCGTGGCTACCGGGTCGATATCCACGGCCATGATCCAGTCGAAGAAAGGCTGCTGCGGCACCAATACGACGAGCGAGCGATTGAGGGTAAAGCGGGGATGATCGGTCATGGCAGGGGCTCGTTCGCTGAAACGGCCCATTGTAGCCGTTGGCCGTGCCCGCATGCGATTCATCGGTGGGCCAGCGGCCCGGCACTGCCAGGCTGCCGCCCGCCGTGGACCGGCACGCCTAGATGATGGGCCGTCCCCGCCTGGCAGGGTCGGCCCCGAATGCGTCCCGCGCCGGCAAGGCGGCCGGTGGCGGGGGCGGTGCCGGCGTGGGGACCCGGTTGGGGAACAGCACGTCCTTCAGCCCCAGGAAGCGTTTTTCGATCAGGTGCCAGCTGAGCAGGGCCGCTGCGATGGAGGCGCACAGGCACGCCGCCGAAAAGCCCAGTTGCCACGGGATCTGGCTGCCAAGCAGCAGGCGCGGCTCGCCGAACGCCTTGACCGCCACCACGCGGATGATCGGGTGGAACACGTAAAGCGCGTAACTGTACTTGCCCAGGAACACCAGGTACCGGTTGCTGAACACGGCGTGCCGGTCCGTGGCGCAGGCCGCGTAGATCAGGCCCACCGCCACCACGGCAACCACCGAGAAGCCCACGGTGTAGATCAGCGGGCTGGATTCCAGCCGGGAACCCATGGCCGCGAGTCCGCCCACCAGCACCAGCAGCGCGAACGGCGCCGCCTTCACCAGCCAGGGCTTGAAGTGCAATCCGCGCCGGACCGCCATCGCCAGCAACGCGCCCGCCACCAGGCCATCCAGCCGGGCCGGCGTGAACACCGAAATGGCGTCCGCGCCGAAGCCCTGCATGACCATGCCGACGCGCACCGCCAGCGTACCCGCCAGCAGCACAAAGCACAGCCGGCGCATGGCGGCCAACGACAGCAGCAGTACCAGCAACGGCCACACGGCATAGAACTGCTCCTCGATGGCGAGCGACCACAAATGCCCCGCGCCCGCCCCGAAAAACGTGCCGGTCAGCGCCTGCTTGAGGTTGGACAGATACAGCACGAACCACGGCCAGCTGGCCTGCACCGCCTCCAGCTTGGCCTGCTCGTTGTCGCCGAGCCGGTGCAAGATCAGCGGAAACAGCAGCACGAACAGGACCGCGAGGTAGAAGTAGTACAGCGGAAAGATGCGCAGCACGCGGCGCCCGTAGAACGCGCGCAGGTAGTTAGGCGCGCCCTTGGTGCGCAGCAGGATGCCCGTGATCAGGAATCCCGACAGCGCAAAGAAGATATCCACGCCGATCCATCCCGTCATCGACAGCTGGTAGAACACCCGGTCGAGCGCCAGGTCCGACACCAGGCCCAAGTGGGCAAAGTGATAAAGCATGACGATCAGGACCGCCAGGCCCCGCACACCGTCCAGCGCGGATAAGTGTGTACCGTCTCTGTTCATGTTCACTCCCTGCTTGGGATGGGCACGGCCCGCGCGGGCGTGCCCCCCGGACTGCCGCGGCGCAATGTCACAAGGTACCGCGAGGCCCGGCCTGCGTTGGTGTGGCAGCCAACAGAAACAGAGGCCAGCTCCACTCAACTGCGGCTTACAAGGCTTGTTGCGGCAAGTCCTGGAGCGGTTCGGCCTCGACGCTGCGCGGGTGCGCGCCGCCCTCCTCGCTCCCCGCCTCCAGGGTTGCCGCCTGCGCTCGCTTGCCAAGCCAGCTTCTGAGGCGCAGGAAAGGCGCTTCGACCAGCGCGTAGCTCAGCGCCGCGGCCGCCAGCGCCTCCAGGATGCAAAAGGGGAAGCGCAGCGCCAGCGGCGATGCCGTGCTGGTAAACAACTGCTGCCAGACATACAGGCTGAACGAGATCGTGCCGACGAACACAAAGGCCTTGCTCCTGAGCAGTCGCGATATCCACAGCTCCGGGCGCTCCACCACGGCGAGGATCAGCAGGCCGACTGCCGCCGCCAGCGCCACCGGGCCATAGGTCGCCGTCCAGATGCCGCCGGCCAGGGTGCCGATGACCGGCAGGCCAAGCAGCAGTACCAGGATCAGCGCCGGGAGCACGAACGCACCGGCGAAGCGCGCGTTCATTTGGGCCTTCAGGCGCTCGCGATCCAGCGCGATATAGCATCCCATCAGCACCGGGTCCACGCCCGTGTGCAGCATCAAGCCCAGCTGCCCGCGCAACGAAGGTGTCGCGAAATAGCAGAGCACCCTGAGCAGCGGCATCAGCATGATCGCCAGCACCAGCCAGCGCGGATCCCTGCCGCGCAGCAGCAGCAACAGCACTGGCGGCCACAGCCAGTAGAACTGCTCGTCCAGCGCCAGCGTCCAGAAATGGCCGAGCAGCCACGCGCCGGTGGGATGCGCCATGTTGACGTTGCCCAGCCCGAGCATCTCAGAGTAATTCCAGAGATGCACTGCCGCAAACAGGATCTGCCGCACATCCACGTCGATCTGCCCGGCGATGCCAAACAGGCCCAGCGCGATGAGATAGACATAGAAAGCCGGCCAGATGCGCAGCGCGCGGCGGCCATAGAAGCGCATCAGCTTGATGGAGCCGCAGGCGCGCCACTCAGCCTGCAACAGCTCCGTAATCAGGAAGCCGCTCAGCACGAACGAGATAAACACGCCGACGCCGCCGTTCGCGAAATACCGCAGTGGCGCAAGCAATCCCGTGTACCCCCCCTTGGCCATGTGCTCCGCATGGCTGATGACCACCAGCATGACCGCAACGCAGCGAAGCCCGGTCAGCTCTAGAACGCGACGGCTCATTTTTCTCACCCCTCAAAGTGTCGGGGGGCGCGGTACTCTGCCATGCCTCCCTGCCGCCACGCCACGACGCTCTCCGGCATCGCGGTGGCTCGCGCGCGGCGCGCGTAGCCGGTGGGCATGCGAGATGAAGCTAGCCCGCCCCGCGCCCGCTCACTGTGCGCCGGCATACCAAGTGCGTGCTAACGTGAAAGGATGACAAACGCGCGGCTACCGGTTCGGCAGCAAGGAGGCAGGCGCCATGGGTTTCAAGGTCGGGTTCACGCTAGCGGTGGAGGGCCTGCTCTTTGCGGCCTTGCTGTTTGGCGCCGCAGGCACGCTGGCTTGGCCCGCCGCCTGGGCCTATCTCATCCTGTTTTTTGGTGGCGGCTTCTGGCTTACGGCGCGCCTGGCGCGGCACGATCCGGCGCTGCTCGCCGAGCGCATGAAAATGCCGCTGCAACCCGGCCAGCCGGTCTGGGACAAGATTCTGCTGCCGTTCGTGGCCGCGGCGTGGATCGCCTGGATGGTGCTGATGGGCCTGGATGCGGTGCGCTTTCACTGGTCCGCGATGCCGCTCTGGCTGCAGTGCCTGGGCGCGGTGCTGATGGTGCTGTCATTTTTCGCGATCGACCGCGTGTTTCATGAAAACACCTTCCTCGCGGCCGTGGTCAGGATCCAGGCCGAGCGCGGGCACCGAGTGGTGTCGAGCGGCCCCTACGCCGTGGTCCGCCACCCGCTCTACGCCACCATGCTGGTGTTCCTGCCGGCCAATGCGCTGATGCTCGGCTCCTGGTACGGCGTTGCCGCCTCGCTGGTGCTCATTGGCGCCATCGTGCTGCGCACGGCAATGGAAGACCGCGAGCTGCAGCGCGGCCTTGCGGGCTACGCGGCTTATGCGGCCCGGGTGAGATACCGGCTGGTTCCGTTCGTCTGGTAGGCGCGTCTGGAAGGCAGCCGGTCTTTGCTGGCTATCGCAGGTTATCGCTGGCTATTGCCGGCGATCAGCGCAGCGAAGCCTCAATGGATCTGCATCCCGCGCATGGCGTGGATGCGATCGTGATGCCACTGTATGCCCTCGTACTGGCGCTGCACCACCGCGCGGATCTCGGGCGGCATGTCCTTCATCAGCGCCGACTGGTATTCGCGTTTTGCCGTTTCCTCATCGCGTTCGCAGAGTTGCAACACCGCATCATCGTTGTGCGGCGCGATCACGTGCAGCACCTCCATCCAGCCGCGATGCAGCGTGCCGCCCATGGTGCCGCGATCCCGCGGCTCCGCGCCCAGCGATGTCACCAGTGCCTGCAACTCCATCACGGACGCGCGGCACGATTCCGCCGTGCCCGCCAGGATGGCGCGTATCTCGGGGTTATGCACTTCACGGGCGCCGGTTGAGCAGCTGAGCTCGCCGTCCTTGCCGACCTCGATCAGGTGGTTCAGGGTGCCGACGATTTGTCCTTGCGCGTTGGTCATGACGATCTCCTTGCCGGTCTTGCATGGACAGGAGCCTGTATGAATCCTCATGTGAATCCCCGCGTACATCGGCGCCGCACGCTACACGCCTGGCGTCGATGCCGCTCCGGGATTCAGGCCCCTGCTCCCTGTGCTTGCCTTGATTGCCGCGCGGCACTTATGCGATGGCTCGCACGCTGGCAGCCGCGTGGACCAGCGGCGGGCGAGGGTTTGGGATTTCAGTATAGGAGGGGTGTGCGGACTCGTTGGGGATGCTGGCCGGTTTGTGTGCTACAGGTCACCGGAATCCGATTCTCCACCCAGCGGGTGGGGAATCAACGCGTTTGGAAATCAATGAAAATCATCGGAAATCAACCTCCTATCCGCGCCTGCCGACACCCTGCGCCACCTAACCCACACAAAACCGCAAAATCTGCAAACCGCCTCCCGGTACCTTGCGCTCCATGGAGATCACATGAAACCCGAAACCCGAATCCAGTACGCCCAACGCATGGAACCCGTCCTGCGGTGGCTGGCAAGCCACCCTGACGCCGACCCGGATCTGTACCAACTGGCCGACCTGGCCTGCCTGTCACCGTATCACTTCCATCGCGTCTACCGCGCGATGATGGGAGATGCCGCTGCGCGATACTGACCTACACAGGCCCCTACAACGAGATGAACAAGGCCTATAACTGGATGTTCTCGGAGTGGCTGCCGAACAGCGGGGAGGTGCCGGCGGATTTTCCGATGTTCGAGCAGTACGTGAACGATCCCCGCATCACGCCGCCCGCGCAATTGCAGACGCGGATCTGCATGCCGGTGAAGTAGGTCTGCAAAGGCCTACTTGCCAATACAAAACCGCGTAAAGATCGTCCCCAGCAGATCATCGCTGCTGAACTCGCCGGTGATGCTGTTGAGATGGTCCTGCGCCAGGCGCAGTTCTTCCGCAAACAGGTCCAGCGCCTGCGCTTGCTGCGCCGCGCGCTCTTCGGCAAGGTCCAGGTGCGATTGCGCGCTGCGCAGCGCGGTGAGGTGCCGCTCGCGCGCGAGGAAGGTGCCTTCGTTGCCCGATTGCCAGCCCACCAGCCGCAGCAATTGCCCGCGCAGCAGATCGATGCCGGCACCGGTGCGTGCGGAGATCCATACCTCGGCCGGGTTCGGGCCGATGGCGGCGACCACGTGCGGGCGATCCGCGCTGAAGTGGTGCTCGCCTACCTTGGGCGCCAGGTCGATCTTGTTGACCACGCGCAGGATCGGGGAGCCCGGGGGCAAGTGGCCGGAGAGGCGGTCGTCGATGGCGCCGTCGATCTCCGACAAGCCATGTTCCACGTAGTCGGCCGCGTCCACCAGATGCAGCACCAGGTCGGCGCGGCCCACGGCTTCCCAGGTGCGCGCGATGCCGATGCGCTCGACTTCGTCGGTGGCGTCTTCGCGCAGGCCGGCGGTGTCGATGATATGCAGCGGGATGCCTTCGATCTGGATGGTCTCGCGCACGCGGTCGCGCGTGGTGCCGGGGATCGGCGTGACGATGGCGAGTTCCGCGCCGGCCAGCGCGTTGAGCAGCGACGACTTGCCCACGTTGGGCTGCCCCGCCAGCACCACCGACAAGCCCTCGCGCAGCAGCGCGCCCTGCTTGGCCTGCGCCAGCACGCCGCACAGCGCGTCGCGGATATCGGCAAGCTGGCCGCGCGCGTTGGAGGCTTCGAGGAAGTCGATCTCTTCCTCGGGGAAATCCAGCGTGGCTTCCACCAGCATGCGCAGGTGGATCACCTGCTCCACCAGCGCGCGGATGGCGTCGGAGAACACGCCTTCCATGGAGCGCGCGGCCGAGCGCGCGGCAGCTTCGGTGCTGGCCTCGATCAGGTCGGCCACGGCTTCCGCCTGGGCCAGGTCGAGCTTGTCGTTGAGAAAGGCGCGGCGCGTGAACTCGCCCGGCTCGGCCAGACGCAGGCCAATCTCGCGGCCCGCATCCAGGCAGCGCGCCAGCAGCATCTGCATCACCACCGGGCCGCCATGGCCCTGCAGCTCCAGCACCTCTTCGCCGGTGTAGGAATGCGGCGCGGGGAAGTACAGCGCCAGGCCGTGGTCGATCGCCTTGCCGCGCGCATCGAGGAACGGCAGGTAGGTGGCGTGGCGGGGTTTAAGCGCCTGGCCGCACACGGCCTGTGCAATCGCGCTCACGTCGGGGCCGGACACGCGCACCACGCCGATGCCGCCGCGCCCGGGCGCGGTGGCAATGGCAGCGATGGGAATGGCGGAAGTGGAGCGAGTCTGGAAGGAGTGGGTTGCGGTCATGGCGGTCGTGGCAGTCATGGCGATATTGTCGCAGATCGATCCGGCGCAACCGCCGCACCCGGCACATCCGTCGCATCCGTCGCATCCGTCGCACCCGCCGCACCCGCCGCATCCTTTGCGGGCATGTTCAGGCACTCCATCATCAGCCGGCGTGCCACCACGCCGTCGATCAGGCCGCCCAGGCTGCCTTGGCGCTTTACCAGCTTGCGGTGCAGGCGCTTGGCATAGCGCGCGGGCAGCACCGGCTTCAAGGCCTCGATCACATAGCGCAGCCGCTTGCTGCCAATGCGAAAGCGATGCACGCGGGCCAGGTCTTGCGAGCGCGCGGCACGCGCCAGCGATTTCACGCGCTTGCGCCCGCGGCACACCCGCCGGCTGGCGAACTCCGCCAGGTGATCCTTTGCGGCGGAGCCAGCGCCCTGCACGCCGCCACAGTTCAGGTGCGTGAGATCGCGGTGCAGCACGGGCAGCGGCCAGTGCTGGTATTCGGTGAGCTGCGCCAGCATGGTGGCGCGTGCGTAGTGGCGGCGCGTAATCGCGGTGTCATGCACCGCCAGCAGCACCGGATCCTCCGGCTCCAGGTCCAGCGCCGGGCGCAAGGTCTCGCTGACGAACACGTCCCAGTCGCGCACATCGCTGGCAGCCTGCGCCAGCTTGCGCAGGCAGTCATCCCAGCGCGCGCGGATGGCCTTGGGCAAGGCCGGGGCAAAGGCCCAGCACACGGCGCGCAGATGCCTTACAGCCACGCGCAACGCGTGCACATCATCGGGATGGTCACGCCGGTGCAAGGCATCCAGCTGATCGGCAACCGCCACCAGGCCCGCATCGCCGAGCGCGATGAAGGCATCAATGGCGGGCATGCGGGGGTGCAACTGGATGGGAAGGTTGGCAGCGCGCATGGCATATCGGCGTTGGCGTATGTACCGGCGTACCTACCGGAACAGCCTGATCTACGCAGGCCGGGTTCAGGGCACGATTCAGGGCACGTCTATACAGTGTAGGCCATTGTGCCGGTTGCGCCGCACTCCATTGACAGCCTGCGCGCTTCGGGTTGCAATGGGTGCTGGCAACGCCGGCCGGCCAGCCACCACCCAAGCCGTACCCGACCACCACTAGTGCGAGGAGCAGCGCCATGTCCACCGAACAAGAACGGCTTTTGCTGCGGGACACCATCGAGGCCGGCTTTCGCCAGGCGGCCTTCGTCGCGGACGTGGGCATCCGGCTGGTGGATTGCGGGCCGGGCTGGTGCGAGAGCGAACTGCTGGTCACGCCTCGCCACCTGCAGCACGGCGGCATCGTCCACGCCGGCGTGCAGGCCACCATCGCCGACCAAACCGCGGGCGCGGCCGCCTCCACCATGCTGGATGCCGGGCGCCATGTGGTCACCGCCGAATTCAAGATCAACCTGCTGCGCGCCGCCCGCAGCGATCGCCTTACCTGCCGCGCCGACGTACTGAAATCCGGCCGCGCCATCATCGTGGTGGAGGCCGATGTCTTCGCCAGCGTGCACGGCGAGGCGGTGCTGGTGAGCCGCTTCAACGCCACCATGAGCGTGCTCGACCTGGCCTGAGACGGTGCCTTCGTGCCGGATCCGGACGGCCTGCTCAGGCTCAGAACAACAGCGTCAGCAAATCAAACAACTCCTGATCCGCCGCTGCGGCGGAACGGGCGCGCCGCCTGATCACGGCCAGCAGGCAATCCACGAAGCACTGCGCGGCCGCGCCGCGCATCGCGCTGCGGCGCGCGATGATGCCCAGCTGGCTGGTTTCGAAGCGCTCGGCCACCGGCACCGCCTGCACCCAGCCGCGCAGCGCGTCGGTGAACATCAACGGCCGCGGGCAATAGGTGAGCATGCCCGCGTGCCGCACCATTTCCAGCAGCAACGAGGTCGAATGCGCGCGATGCAGATGGCGCGGCTCGATGTCGGCGCCGTGCTGCCAGAACAGGTTCTGCATCATCGCTGGGTAGGTGGCGGGCGTGTAGTTCACCACCCAGTCCTGGTCCAGCAGCTGGTGCAGCGAGGTCTTGCCGGCGCAAGGATGGTCGCGGCTGGCTACCACGCGGGAGTCGTAGGCCAGCAGGAGCTCGCAGTCGAACTCCTGGCCCGACATGGTCCGCGTGAACGGACCCACGACAAAATCCAGCAGGCCCTCGCGCAGGCGCGGCAACGCCACCGCGGTCAGGCCCTCGAACACCTCAAGCTGCACGCCCGGCATGCGCTCCCGAAAACGCAGCATTGTCTCGGACAGGAACGTCAGCATGACCCAGGGCGTGATACCGATCGACAGCCGCCCGCCCACCTCGCCACGTAGCTCCGCCAGTTCTGCGTTGGCGCGCTCCAGTTGGCCAACCACCAGGCGTGCATGGCCCAGCAGCCGTAGCCCCGTCTCCGTGAAGCCAACGCCGCCCGCGGTGCGCAGCAGCAGCGGCAGCCGCTGCTCCGCTTCCAGTTCGCGCAGCGCCTTGGTCACCGCCGCCTGCGAATGGCCCAGCAGGCGCGCGGCGGCACGGATGCTGCCGGCGTCGGCAACGGCAACCAGAGCCTGGAGTTGATGGAGTTTCATTGTGGGGCTGAGGGGAAGGGGGAAAAACGGAAAAGGGGGACAACCAACGGTTGTCAGGATAACAAGATTGCGGCTTCCCGCGGCGGGTGGGCGCTGCCTATGATCGGTTCCCTGTTCCACGGGGGCGCCGCCGGCATGGCGTCTGCCACCCGGCACCCACAAGGAGACCCGTCATGCTGCAAGCCACCCAACCCGCAGAATCCCCTGTTTTGCCCGGCATCCGCGCCATCGAAGCCGAGATGGTGGCCTTGCGCCACCGCATCCACTCGCATCCCGAACTCGGCTTCGAGGAGTTCGTTACCAGCGACCTGGTGGCTGAATGCCTGCAAGCCTGTGGCTATGCGGTGCATCGCGGGCTGGGCGGCACCGGCGTGGTCGGCACGCTGCACCACGGAGAGGGCCGCGCGCTGGGCCTGCGCGCCGACATGGACGCGCTGCCCATCCAGGAATCCACCGGCCTGCCCTACGCCAGCAAGCTCGACGGCAAGATGCACGCTTGCGGGCACGACGGCCACACCGCCACTTTGCTCGCCGCCGCCAAATACCTGGCCGAGCACAAGCCCTTCAAAGGCACGCTGCACCTGATCTTCCAGCCCGCCGAGGAAGGCATGGGCGGGGCCCGTGAAATGATCAACGACGGGCTGTTCACGCTGTTCCCCTGCGATGCCGTGTTCGCCCTGCACAACATGCCCGACCATCCGGTCGGCAAGTTCGGCTTCCTGCCCGGGCCCTTCATGGCCTCGTCCGATACCGTCACCATCCGCGTGAGCGGGCGCGGCGGCCACGGCGCGGTGCCGCACAAGGCGATCGATCCGGTGGTGGTCTGCGCCTCCATGGTGATGGCGCTGCAAAGCGTGGTGGCCCGCAACGTTAACCCGCTCGACATGGCCATCGTCACCGTCGGCGCCATCCAGGCCGGCAAGGCGCCCAACGTGATTCCCGACAGCGCCGAGATGCGGCTGTCCGTGCGCGCGCTCAAGGCCGAGGTACGCGACCTGCTCCAGGCCCGCATCACCGCGCTGGCGCACGCCCAGGCCGAGAGCTTCGGCGCGTGTGCCGAGGTCCACTACGACCGCCGCTATCCGGTACTCGTCAACCATCCCGCCGAGACGGAGCTGGCCCGCGACGTGGCGCGCGAATGGCTGGGCGACGAAGGACTGATCGACAACATGGTGCCCCTCACCGGCAGCGAGGACTTCGCCTTCCTGCTGGAGCAGCGCCCCGGCTGCTACCTGATCATCGGCAACGGCGATGGCGATGGCGAGGGCGGCTGCATGGTGCACAACCCCGGCTACGACTTCAACGACGCCTGCCTGCCGCTCGGCGCCACCTACTGGGTCAAGCTGGCCGAGCGCTTCCTGGCCTGAGCCCGCGCGCGCACGGCCGGTTTGCTCCCCTCTCCCGCGCGCGGGAGAGGGGAGCGCGACAACGCAGATCGAGCTTTGTCAGCAAGCTGACCGGGTGCATGCCCGGCAATAACGATTCAAGGAGACCGGACCATGTCCACCACCACCACCGCCGCCGCCCCGGCGCAGGCGCCAGCCGCCGCGCCCGCCCTGCCCGCGCCCACCCGGCGCGCCATTGCCGCCATCACCATCGGCAACGGGCTCGAATTCTACGACTTCACCGTCTACAGCTTCTTCGCCGTGATGATCGGGCGGCTGTACTTCCCGGTGCAAGGCGCGCTCGGGCAGTTGATGCTGTCGCTGGCCACCTTTGGCGTGGGCTTCGTGGCGCGGCCGCTGGGTGGCGTGCTGATCGGCCTGTACGCCGACCGCGTCGGCCGCAAGCCGGCCATGACGCTGACGCTGTGGATGATGGGACTGGGCTCCGCGTTGTTCGTGGTGGCGCCCACCTATGCCCAGATCGGCCTCGCCGCGCCGGCGCTGATCGTGCTGGCGCGGCTGGTGCAGGGCTTTGCCATTGGCGGCGAGATGGGCGCATCCACGGCGCTGCTCATGGAGTACGCCGACGACAACTCGCGCGGCTACTTCGGCAGCTTGCAGTTGTTCAGCCAGGGGGTGAGCGTGCTGCTGGGCTCGCTGGTGGGCCTGCTGCTGACCAATGTGCTGCCCCCTGCGGCGCTGGAAAGCTGGGGCTGGCGCCTGCCCTTCCTGCTCGGCATCCTGGTGATTCCGGTCGGCCTGTATATCCGACGGCATCTCGACGAAACCGGCGAGTCCGCCACGGGCACCCACGGCGCCACCAGCGAGCGCGCGGGCCTGTCCGAGGTATTCCTCGGCCATGGCCGCGCGGTGGTGGCTGGCGTGCTGATCACCATTGGCGGCACCTCCGCCAACTACATCGTGCTGCACTACATGGCCAGCTATGCGGTGACGGTGCTCAAGCTACCGCTGTCGGTCGGCATGGGCGCCGGTTGCCTGGCCGCGCTGGTGCAGGTGGCGCTGTGCGCCTATGCCGGCCGCCTGTCGGACCGCATCGGGCGCAAGCCCGCCATCCTGTGGTCGCGCGTGACGATGTTGGTGCTGATCTATCCGGCCTTCCTGCTGATCAATGCGCACCCGTCGCTTGCGGTGCTGCTGGCTGCGGTGGCGTTGCTGGCGCTGACGCTGGTCTTCAACACGGTGCCGTCGGTGGTGCTGCTGACGGAACTCTTTCCCCGCCGGATTCGCGCCACCGGCCTGTCGGTGGTCTATTGCATCGGCGTGCTGGTGTTCGGCGGGTTTGCGCAGTTCCTGGCGACGTGGCTGATCGACCTGACCGGCAACCGCAACGCGCCGGCTTTGTACGTGATCGGCTGCGGGATTGCCTCGCTGGTGGGTTTGGTGATAGTGCGGGAGACGGCGGGCAAGCGGCTGGATTGAGAAGGAGAGGCCGCCGGTTTTCTCCCCTCTCCCACTTGTGGGAGAGGGGCCGGGGGAGAGGGCGGGCGCTCGCTGTGGCTCGATGCCGGAAACAACCATTGGCTTCGCTTTAAGTGGCTCCTAGCCGAACCACCCCTACCCAGGAACCTCTGCTAACAGGGGAGAGGGACCGACTGCCATCGTCATTCCAGACAGTTTTGGCCATTTCAGTCGGCTTCGTTCAAGGCAAAAAAAAGCCCGGTGCATCGCACCGGGCTTTTTTGTCGCCAGCGGGTTTGCCACTCGCCAGCCTCTGTTCACTGCAACTTCAACCTCAGCTCTTCACCACCGCAGCGGTCTTCACCTTGTTCTTGCCAAGCATCCGGTTGATCTGCCATTGCTGCGCGATCGACAAGACGTTGTTGGTGACCCAGTACATCACCAGGCCGGCCGGGAAGAAGAAGAACATGAACGAGAACACCAGCGGCATGATCATCATGACCTTGGCCTGCACGGGGTCCGGCGGGGTCGGGTTCAGCTTGGTCTGCACGAACATCGACACGGCCATCAGCACCGGCAGGATGTAGAACGGATCCGGCACCGACAGGTCATGGATCCAGCCCAGCCAAGGCGCACCGCGCATCTCAACCGACGACAGCAGCACCCAGTACAGCGCAATGAACACCGGGATCTGGATCACGATGGGCAGGCAGCCGCCCAGGGGATTGACCTTCTCGGTGCGGTACAGCGCCATCATCTCCTGGTTCATCTTCTGCGGATCGCCCTTGAGGCGTTCGCGCATCGCGGTCATGCGGGGCTGCAGGTCCTTCATCTTGCCCATGGACTTGTAGCTAGCCGCCGACAGCGGGAAGAACACCAGCTTGATCAGCACCGTCAGCAGGATGATCGACCAGCCCCAGTTGCCCAGGAAGCCGTGCAGCTTTTCCAGCAGCCAGAAGATCGGCTTGGCCAGGATGGTCAGCCAGCCATAGTCCTTCACCAGTTCCAGGCCCGGGGTGATCTTCTCGAGTATGCGCTCTTCCTGCGGGCCGGCGAACAGGCGCGCATCGGTGGTCACCGTGGCGCCCGGGGCGATGGCGCCCAGCGGCTGCTGCACGCCCACGCGGAACAGGTTGTTGTCGATCTTCTCGACGTAGAAGCTGTGCTCCTTGCCCGACTGCGGAATCCACGCCGAGGCAAAGTAATGCTGCACCATCGCCACCCAGCCGCTGGTACCGGCGGAGGGGACCGAGGCCTTGCCCTTGCCGATGTCGTCGAAGGTGATCTTGTGGTACTTGTCGGCGTCGGTGTAGATGGCCGGGCCGGTGAAGGTGCTATAGAACTGCGACTGCTCGACCTTGCTGCCGTCGCGCGTCAGTTCCATGTACAGCGTCGGCGAGACCGGCTTGCCGCTGTCGTTGGTCACGGCAAATTGCGTGTCCACGACATAGCTGCCCTTGTGGAAGGTATAGGTCTTGGCCAGCTTGACCCCGTCCTTCTCCGCCGTCAGCGTGATCGCCACCTTGTCCGAGCCGGCCAAATCGCGCGGGCCCGCCGAAGCGGTAAACACCGTGGTGTGGTTCGGCAGGTCGCCACCGATCAGGCCGGAACGGGCCATATAGGTGCGGGTCTGGTCACGCTCGAACAGCACGACCGGCTTGCCGTCATGCTCTTTGTGGTTCAGCAGTTCCAGGCGCGTCAGGATGCCACCGGCGGTATCGATCTGGGCACGCATCACGTCGGTGCTGACCACGATCTTCTCGCCGCTCGGCTGGGCCGCGGCTACCGGGACGGACGCCGGGGCGCCTGCGTCGGTGCCGGCAGTGGCATTGGCCTTGGGCACGTCGCCTTGCGGGGCCGAAGCGCCGCCAGCGGTTGCCGGAGCCTGCTGCGTCGCGCTCGGGAAGAACATCGACTGGTGACCGTTGGCGCGCTGCCAGTTGTCGTAGAGCAGCACGAGGGCCATCGAGAAGATGACCCAGAGTATGGTGCGTTTGATATCCATGTCTCGCTGTGGTCGGGGGAAATCAGGGGCGGGGTAGCCGGATCGTGACTGGATGGCCAGTCGCGGGGCGAGCCCGGTCTTGCTTTGTTGCCGATGCCGGTGGCACCGGATCATACCCGCCATCCGTGAACGGATGGCATCGGCATAGCCGGCAAGCGGCCAGCCAGCTGCCGCGCCCTGCGCCATGGCACAGGATCGCTTCGCGGGCGTAATCGGAACAGGTAGGCAGGAAGCGGCACTGCGAGCCAAAAAACGGGCTCAGGGCGATCTTGTAGATACGCAGCAGGGCAAGCAGGATTCGCTTCATGGCAGCGGGCTGGGGGCGGTCAACAAGCGGGGGCGCCCGAGGGCGGGACTTCAGCGGGCGCAGCCTCGGCGGACGTTGGCGGCGACACCCCGGAAGGGGCAGCAGGGCGCGGGGCCAGCGGACGCACCGCTACCTCGAACAAGCCAGTCAACTCAGCCAGGCACGCCCGGCGTATCGCGGTGCGGCTGGCAAACTCCGCACGCGGGAACTTGGCCTGCAGGCGCAGTAATACATCGCGGCCCGCGAGTTTGTCCTGCCGCGCGCGGAACAGTTCCCGCACCATGCGCTTGACCAGGTTGCGCTCGGCGGCGCGCGCCGCGAACTTCTTGCCAACCACCACGCCCAGGCGGGCTTGCGGCAGGCCGTTCTCGCCCACATACAGCACGAAATGCTGGCTGCGCCTGCGCGGGCGCAATGCAAAAACGGATGAAAACTCATCCGTTTTTGTGAGCCTCGCGGCTTTAGGGTAGGCAAAGGTAGTCACGCTAGGCAAAGCGAGCGGAAAAGCTGTGCTTGGCTGCTGGCTACCGGCCGTCCAAAAGGCGAGGCGAGTGGCCAAGGCGGCGCAAACTGCAGCACCGCCAAAGCCGGTCGCCAGGCCCTTAGACTGCCAGGCGCTTGCGGCCCTTGGAACGACGCGCGTTGATGACGGCACGGCCGCCGCGGGTCTTCATGCGCACGCGGAAACCATGGGTACGCTTGCGGCGGGTAACGGAAGGTTGGTATGTACGTTTCATGTTGCACTCTCTGGTTGATCTGGGCTCGCCCGGCTTCCGGCGTTAAGCCGGGCGCCGCCGCGTATGGTTCGCATGGGGCTGCCGCGGTTTGCGGTGTTGCCGACTGCTGTGGTGATCTTGCTGCCGGCCGCGTGTATCTCCATCTCGCGAATCGATGGCACCGACGAATCGGTACGCGACGCTCGCGAGGCAGCGAAGCAGTTGAGGGAGGGAATCTTGCCGGAGCGGATCGTAAATCAACCCATCCGTTCCAACCCCATCAGCCTGCCCGGCCCGCTGCCTGTTCCGGCCAATCCAGCTATTTCCGGCACGCTTTGGCTCGGTGAAAAGCCAGCTTAGTGAAAAGCCAAACGCACCAGTCTTGCACGGAACAGGTCAGACCCGGCGATGCGCATACGTGATCCCCTGCGGCATCGCAGAACCCGCCATTTAACTGAGTTTCGCGCGACGTGTCAAGACTGCAGATGGATTAGAGCCTTCTTCTGCACCCCTGCCTGAAAAATACGCAACAGCCCGTTGTATTTCATTGTCCACAATCGCCAGTGGGTAAGTTTTTTTTCTTCAGGGGTGCTGCCCGGGGTCGGTGGGGGTGAGCGAAGTCTCTGTTTCCACTAGCTTTTCCTGCGTTTTGCCTACCCGGAAACCCGCGCCAGAACTAGGGTTGTGCACAACAATTCACTGCTTTTTCACAACTTATCCACAGACTTATCCTTTGTGGATAACTTGGGGCGGGGGGTACAATCCGGGTCCAAACACCACACGGGCTGCGTGGCGCAAGCGCAACCCGGGCAACACCCTGGCATGCCGGACAACGGACGCGCAACGGGCAGCGACGATTTCGTCGCCTCGCTCGTCAGCGACTCCCGCTTGTCGCGTCGATCACCATGGGGGCCCGGGCTGCGGGGTCATTGCGGATCGCTTTGCGATCGTTTTCAGGTTGAACGTACCTCTGGCAAGGATGCCTCACCGATCCTTGCCTGTTGTCCATTCGGCCGGACTGTCCATGCACCGTGGCGAACACCGAACAACAAAACAATGCAAGATTTCTGGCAGGCAGCAGCCGCGCAACTCGAGCGCGAACTGACGCCGCAACAGTTCAAGACCTGGATCAAGCCGTTGGCGCCTGTCGCCTTCGACGAGGAAGCGCATGCGCTGCGTATCGCCGCGCCCAACCGCTTCAAGCTCGATTGGGTAAAAAGCCAGTTCTCCGGCCGCATCACCGCGCTCGCCTGCGAATACTGGGAAGCCAACGTTAGCGTTCACTTTGTCCTGGACCCCGCCGCCTCGGGCCGGGCGGCTGCCGGCTATCCGCAACAACCCGGTCAGGCCGGCCAGCCCGGCATGGCGCCCGCGCACGCCGGCCCCGGCTATCCGTCCGGCCAGCCGCTGTCGCAACACTTTGGCCAGCCCGGCATGCAGCCGGGCCAGGGCGGCCAGGGCTACGGCCCCATGAACCAGTCCGGCCAGCGCGGCGGGCAAGCGCCCTACCCCGGCAATTCTGGTGGCGGCGGCAACTATCCCGGCAATGCCAGCCAAGGCAACATGGGCGGCATGGGTGGCGAGATCGTCGATATCGACGTGCCGCAACTCGACCCGGCCGAAGCCAGCGCCCGCTCCTACCGCGTGCAGCCGTCCCAGCAGCCCATGCAGGGCGGCCACCCGGGTAACCAAGGCGGCAATCAAGGTCACCCAGGCCACCAGGGGCACCCGGGCCAACAAGGTCACCAAGGTCACCAAGGTCACCAAGGCCACCCCGGCAACCAGCTCGGCGGCCAGCAGCAGAACGACTCGGTGCACGAGCGCTCGCGCCTGAACCACATTCTTACCTTCGACAACTTCGTCACCGGTAAGGCCAACCAGCTCGCGCGCGCCGCGGCCATCCAGGTGGCCAACAACCCAGGTAAATCTTACAACCCGCTGTATCTATACGGCGGCGTAGGCCTGGGCAAGACCCACTTGATCCACGCCATCGGCAACTTCATGTTGCTGGAGAACCCGCGCGCCCGCATCCGCTACATCCACGCCGAGCAATACGTCTCCGACGTGGTCAAGGCCTACCAGCGCAAAGCGTTCGACGAGTTCAAGCGTTACTACCACTCGCTCGACCTGCTGCTGATCGACGATATTCAATTCTTCTCCGGCAAGAACCGCACGCAGGAAGAGTTCTTCTACGCCTTCGAAGCCCTGATCGCCAACCGGGCGCAGGTGATCATCACCAGCGATACCTACCCCAAGGAAATCAGCGGCATCGACGATCGCCTGATCTCGCGCTTCGATTCCGGCCTCACGGTGGCCATCGAGCCGCCCGAGCTGGAGATGCGCGTGGCCATTCTGATGAAGAAAGCCGCCGCCGAGAATGTGAGCGTGCCCGAGGAAGTCGCCTTCTTCGTCGCCAAGCATTTGCGATCGAACGTGCGCGAGCTGGAAGGCGCGCTGCGCAAGATCCTCGCCTTCTCCAACTTCCACGGCAAGGACATCACCATCGATGTCACCCGTGAAGCGCTGAAGGACCTGCTGACGGTGCAGAACCGCCAGATCTCTGTCGAGAACATCCAGAAGACCTGCGCGGATTTCTACAACATCAAGGTCGCGGACATGTACAGCAAGAAGCGGCCCGCCAATATCGCGCGGCCCCGCCAGATTGCCATGTACCTGGCCAAGGAACTCACGCAGAAAAGCCTGCCGGAAATCGGCGAGCTGTTCGGCGGGCGCGATCACACCACCGTGCTGCACGCGGTGCGCAAGATCGCCGATGAGCGCAGTAAAGATGCGCAGCTCAACCACGAGCTGCACGTGCTGGAACAGACGCTCAAGGGCTGACCTGGCGCGTGAAATCGCAGTGAAGCAGCATTTGCCAGCCCGGTCACGCGGGGCTGGCATACTGTAGGGTACGCGCCGGGCAGGATCCGGCGCATGAATCAATCGGAAAGCAACACCGGGGCATTGCGGAACATTGCCATGAAAACGGCCTGGGCTAAGGCTTTGCGGTGAGTCGGGACGAGCGGGCGGAGGGGGCGGCCAGCGACAAAAGTCGCCAGCAGCCGAAGAAGTCTGAATTTGTGTCGCTTTGCGCACAAATTCACCCTCCGATCGCGCTTCTCCCGCTTCACCGCAGCGGCTTATCCTTGGTACAATGGCAAATTAACTTGTTGATTCCAAAGTCATTTTGGAAATACACGCAGCGAGTTAGTGCCAGTCAGTGCGCACCCGCGGTCGCTTACTACAAACGACGAAGGATAAATTCAATGCAATTGGTCAAAACCTCGCGAGACAATCTGCTGCGTCCGCTGCAAATCGTGAGCGGCATCGTGGAGCGCCGCCACACACTCCCGATCCTGGCCAACCTGCTGATTCGCAAGTCCGGGTCCAACGTCTCCTTCCTCTCGACCGACATCGAGATCCAGATCACCACGCACGCCGAATGCGGTGTGGGCAACGACACCGTGGCCACCACCGTGGCCGCCCGCAAGCTGCTCGACATCCTGCGCGCCATGCCCGACGGCGAAGTCGCCCTGTCGCTCAACGACAAGCGCATGACCGTGCAGTCCGGCAAGAGCCGCTTCGCGCTGCAGACCCTGGCCGCTGAAGAATTCCCCACGGTAGCCGAAGCCAGCGAGTTCGGCGCCTCCGTCAGCCTGCCGCAAAAGACCTTCAAGCACCTGCTCGCCATGGTTCACTTCGCCATGGCCCAGCAAGACATCCGCTACTACCTCAACGGCATGCTGCTGGTGGTAGACGGCAAGAAGGTCATGGCAGTCGCAACCGACGGCCACCGCCTGGCGTACTGCGGCGTTGAGCTCGATACCGAAGCCACCAGCGGCGAAGGCGCCCCGTCGCGCCAGGAAGTCATCATCCCGCGCAAGACCATCCTCGAGCTGCAACGCCTCTTGGAAGACAACGACGATCCCGTGAAAGTGCAACTGGCTGCCAACCAGGTCAAGTTCACCTTCGCCAACATCGAGCTGATCTCCAAGCTGGTCGAAGGCAAGTTCCCGGACTTCCAGCGCGTGATCCCCAAGGGCTACAAGAACGCCTTCGCCATCGATCGCGTCAAGCTGCAGCAAGCCCTGCAACGCACCGCCATCCTGACCACCGACAAGTTCAAGGGCGTGCGCTGCATCCTGGATACGCATGTGCTCAAGATCAGCTCCACCAACGCCGACCAGGAAGAGGCGCAAGAAGAGCTCGAACTTGATTATTCGGGGGACGCCCTCGATATAGGTTTTAACGTGACCTACCTGCTGGACGTGCTCGCCAACCTCAAGAGCGAGCAAGTCCAGGTCAGCCTCGGCGACTCCAATTCGAGCGCGCTGATCACCGTGCCGGAAGACGACAACTTCAAGTACGTCGTCATGCCGATGCGCATTTGATGAGCCGGTAACAGGGACCACAAGATACGCAAAACCGGAGCATCTAACGGCACACCACGGCTTGCGCAGGCGCCCCAGGGGGCCCGCGCAAGACCCGCCGCACCAGGGGCCGGATCGTTAAGATCCGCCCCTTTTGCCGTTTTTATGTAACCCGCTATGCGGCCCGATCCGGGCGCGCCCATCCGGGCGTGACGAGAGATCGCCGCATTCGCCGTGAGTAAGAGAACATGACCGAAGAGCAACAACCGCAATCGCAACCGCAACAGCAAGACAGCTACGGCGCAGGCTCGATCCAGATCCTGGAAGGCCTGGAGGCGGTGCGCAAGCGTCCGGGCATGTACATCGGCGACACGTCCGACGGCACCGGCCTGCACCACCTCGTATTTGAAGTGCTGGACAACTCCATCGACGAAGCCCTGGCCGGCTGGTGCACGGAAATCACCGTCACCATCCACAGCGACAACTCGATCTCCATCACCGATAACGGCCGCGGCATTCCCCCGCTCGTCAAGTTCGACGACAAGCACGAACCCAAGCGCAGCGCGGCAGAAATCGCCATGACCGAGCTGCACGCCGGCGGCAAGTTCAACCAGAACAGCTACAAGGTCTCCGGCGGCCTGCACGGCGTGGGTGTCTCCTGCGTGAACGCCCTCTCCAAGTGGCTGCGCCTGACTGTGCGCCGCGACGGCCAGGCCCACCTGCTCGAGTTCGCCCAAGGCGCCGTGCAGAACCGCGTAGTGGAAACCGTGCCCGGCCCCGACGGCGTGCCCGTGGAAGTCTCGCCGATGAAGGTCATCGGCCCCACCGACAAGCGCGGCACCGAAGTCCACTTCCTCGCTGATGAAGAAATTTTCACCAACGTCGAGTTCCACTACGAGATCCTCTCCAAGCGCATCCGCGAGCTCTCGTTCCTGAACAACGGCGTGCACATCCGCCTGACCGACCAGCGCACCGGCAAGGAAGAAGACTTCGCCTTCTCCGGCGGCGTCAAAGGCTTCGTCGAGTACATCAACCGCGGCAAGAGCGTCCTGCACCCCAACATCTTCTACGCCAACACCGAAAAAGACGGTATCGCCGTAGAAGTGTCCATGCAGTGGAACGACGGCTACAACGAACAAGTACTCTGCTTCACCAACAACATCCCGCAGCGTGACGGCGGCACCCACCTGACCGGGTTGCGCGCCGCCATGACGCGCGTGATGAACAAGTACATCGAAGAAAACGAGATCGCCAAAAAGGCCAAGGTGGAAACCACCGGCGACGATATGCGTGAAGGCTTGGCCTGCGTGCTGTCCGTGAAGGTACCCGAGCCCAAGTTCAGCTCGCAGACCAAGGACAAGCTCGTCTCGTCCGAAGTGCGCCTGCCCGTGGAAGAACTCGTCGCCAAGGCCCTGGGTGACTTCCTGCTGGAAACCCCGGTCGACGCCAAGATCATCTGCGGCAAGATCGTAGACGCCGCCCGCGCCCGCGAAGCCGCCCGCAAGGCCCGCGAAATGACCCGCCGCAAGGGCGTGCTCGACGGCATGGGCCTGCCCGGCAAGCTGGCAGACTGCCAGGAGAAGGATCCGGCCCAGTCCGAACTCTTCCTGGTGGAGGGTGACTCCGCAGGCGGCTCCGCCAAGCAAGGCCGCGACCGTAAGTTCCAGGCCATCCTGCCCCTCAAGGGCAAGATCCTGAACGTGGAACGCGCCCGCTTCGACAAGATGCTCTCCAGCCAGGAAGTGCTCACGCTGATCACCGCGCTAGGCACCGGCATCGGCAAGGACGACTACAACCTCGACAAGCTGCGCTACCACCGCATCATCATCATGACCGACGCGGACGTGGACGGCTCCCACATTCGCACGCTGCTGCTCACGTTCTTCTACCGCCAGATGCCCGACATCATCGAGCGCGGCCACGTGTATATCGCCCAGCCGCCGCTATACAAGATCAAGCACGGCAAGGAAGAGCGGTATATCAAGGATGACACCGAGCTGAATGCCTACCTGCTGCGTCTGGCGATGGAAAAGGCTGCGCTGGTCAACCCGGACGGCAGCGAAGTCTCCGGTGATGCGCTGACTGAGCTGGCTCGCCAGTACCAACTGGCCGAAGCCGTGATCGGCCGCCTGTCCCGCATCGTGGATAGCGATGCGCTGCGCGCTATTGCTGATGGCATCGAGCTGGACCTGGACAGTGCTGCCGCTGCTGAAGCCTCAGCTACCGCGCTGAAGGCCAAGTTGTCGGAGATGCACTCGAAGACTTTGCTGGGCGCTGCCGTCAATGACGACGGTACGGCGGATGTCTATGCGCAGTTTGATGAGAAGACGGACAAGCATCGTCTGATGATTGCTCGCCGGCATCATGGCAATGTGCGGTTGTCGCATCTGGATGCGGACTTTGTGCATGGCGCTGATTACGCTGCGCTGTCGCTGGCTGCCAAGACCTTCCAGGGGTTGATTGCGGAAGGCACCAAGGTGCGCCGTGGTGAGGGTGAGAAGCTGCGGGATCAGACGGTGAATGACTTCCATGCTGCTATGCAGTGGTTGTTGTCTGAGGCCGAGCGTGGGGTTTCTCGTCAGCGGTATAAGGGGCTGGGGGAGATGAATCCTGAGCAGTTGTTTGAAACCACCCTTGATGTCACTCAACGCCGTTTGCTTAAGGTGCAGATTGAGGATGCTATTGCGGCGGATCAGATTTTTACTACGCTGATGGGGGATGAGGTTGAGCCGCGTCGGAACTTCATTGAGTCGAATGCGTTGGTGGCTCGGAATATTGATGTCTAAAGCCGACGTACAGGAATTGAGGAGAAATGCGTGATACCCTCCAACTGTACGCGCATTGCATGACCACGAAGCCAGCCTTAGGGTTGGCTTTTTTTCGCCTGAGCTTTGTTGAAGCCACTGACGATGCAACCGCGCTCAGGAAGCGTTCTAGCGATTGATCGGATGGTATAGCCATGTCCTTGCCGCGGTACTCGAATACTCAATCAGCTGAAGCGGAGATCCGCCAGCTAAAGTCTGATCTGTACGTGGCTCGGCGAGCGATCATCGGCCTGATGCCCTATGAGGTTGACCAGCTCCTTCATGGCTACTACTCCTGCGAGTCCCGCGAAGCAACCCGGGTATGGATGAACGATGTTGTCGAGACACTGATCGAACGAGTCGACAAGCCCACGTTGTTGGAAGACAGATTGGGCGAGCGCAGGGCCCGGTGCCCACTATGCAATGAAGGTAGCAGCTCCCTGTATGTGGAGGGCTATTCATTGCCAGAGGGATTGCGGCGGCACCTGGTCGGTTGGGGGAATGCCCGTCAATGTGTCGTAGTGGACGCTGCTTTCAGGCTCGCTCGCGATCATTGGAACGAGAAGTTCGCGGCGGCCGAGCAGGAAGCCTGGGACGCCGAACGGGCGACGAAGGCACAGAGGCGCAAGACAGAGACCCTGTACCGCACGTCACCGGACAACGAACCCCGATTGCTCGATGAGGGTTCGCACTCGTGGGCGCCGTCGCGTACGCGGGAGCAGCTCAAATGGGCAGAAGACAGACTCAGGTCGCTTGGTTTTCAGTGTGTGACCGACGGAAACATACTGAGCTGGACGGATGAGCGAGAGGACTGCGTGGTGTACGCAGACCCGCGATTGGCCGGTCGGATTGACTTCGAGGTATGGCGGACGCCGTTGCCGAAGCGTCCCCGGACCAGCTCTCGGTTGCGCCGTCTACCCGGGCGATTTCATTTGCTGGATTCCTGGAAAAAAGATCTGCCTGCCAAGTACGCACAGCGCGTAGCAAGCGGCATGACGGAGTAACTCGATTGCATATGACTCGGATGCTTCCTCGACAGGAATCTTTGACTGTCGAATTCAAGAGTGATGTCGCGAGGCTGAGCTATGTGCGCCAGCACGGTCGGATCAGGCGCTCGGAAGTGATGGGCCTTTGCCGGCTTAGCGAAGGCCAAGCTAAAGAGTTGCTCAAACGGCTGAAAGAGCGGGGAGACCTGCTGCAGCGCGGTGAACGGCGCGGCACATATTACACACTTGGTGAGGTGGCCCCAGATCTGGACCCCGGCCGGTAGGAGCTCAGGGTATGGGCGGTTATGGGTGGGTTATGGATGCCTTTTGGCCACAAAATGTGCCTATTAGATAACGTTGATATGGTCGTAAAGCGGCCCCAAGAGGCGCTTACCAAAAGCCCCCAAGTCGATTTTGGGAGCGGTCAGCACTGGGGGATGATATTGGACTACGTACTGAAATTGCCATCAGAAGCTTAGATAGCAGGCAACAATGCCCGTATTCGGGGCACTTATGGTGAAGGCGCGAAACTCGATTTGATCGATGCTCACGCCGATTCGCTGTCGGTGCACACAGGTGCCCTTGGCGAAGGCTGTAAGGGTTACATGATCCGCTCGATTCACATATTCGTAGACATGACGACTCCTGGTTCGATCGTCGCAGCAATGGGTGGTGCATAGCAGCTTCGGCGAGTTGGCCACTTGCCATGACGTCGCATGGATTGCTAACGACGGCTAGAGAAGAAGGAAAAGAGAAATGTCGTCAAGCTTGAAATTTCTGGTCCGATCTCGCGGCCAGGTGGTTGCAAAAACTCCTCGCCCTGTGTTCGTGCTGACCACGGACAAGTGGAACGATTTCGGAAATGTGGTGCAATTCCACTTGGCGTTTATCGATGCACAAGGCAGCGAAACAAGCGTTGGCCCCGTCAAGATTCTGCAGAGAACCGGCGATGTTAAGGAGCCGATGGAGGTTGCATCGAAGACAATGCTCCCGGCTTCCTTCGATGAACTGGGTGACGAGTTCATTTCTCTCGGCCAGGAGGAGGATTACTACGAGAGACTTCACCAACTGCGCGGTCGGCAAGTCGGCGACGTGCTCATTGCTTTGCGCGACATTGCCTGGCAACCAGCGCTCGCAGCAGATTTTGAACCCACCTCCGCGTTCCGGAACGCGATGATGAGGGAGAATGGTGCGCATCGTTCCCGGCGCTTCGGCCGGGTTTGGGCTGAAGGCGAAAAGGCGACGGAGAAACTGTCGTTCAACTACTCCGGCGTCATCGATGGTGCCGAGGAACCGATCGATGTGAAGATTGCGTTCAACGGCAAAGATCGCGTACCCGGGAGGGTTGTCGGAATCATTGGCCGCAACGCAGTTGGTAAGACTAGGTTCCTGGCCAAACTGGGAGAGGATCTTGCCCAGATATCACGTACATCTGCAGAGCGTTTGGCCGAGCGCGAAGCACGATTTCCCGGTGGGCGGCCGCTGTTCACCCGGATCATCGCCATCTCATACAGCGCGTTCGATCGCTTCAAACGGCCGCCGGCCGATGCATCCAGCAGCTATGTCTATTGTGGCATTCGCAATGACAAGGGCGGACTGTCGCGCAATTCATTGATCGAGGCTTACAGGAAGAATCAGAGCCGCATTCGCGAGAGGGGTTTGCAGGCCGACTGGACTTGGCATATGAAGACAATCCTGGGCGATCTGAGCGAGAACCTCACGGCTAGTCTTAAGGAGGAGATTTCGGGGTCGACTCAAGATGATCGGGCGCTGTCGCTGCTCAGTTCCGGGCAGTCCATTCTCTGCCATTTTGTCACGGCATTGTTGGCATGGATCCAGCCCAATACGCTGGTGCTGTTCGATGAACCGGAAACGCACTTGCACCCCAATGCGGTGGCAAGTCTTTTCCTGGTGCTGGCGGACATCCTAGAGAGTTTCGATTCATATGCCATCGTCGCCACCCATTCTCCGGTCGTCATTCAGGAGATCCCGGCGAAGCGCGTCCTGGTATTCCAGCGCACAGGAGATGTAACGGTCGCCGAACCGCTCACACTGGAGAGCTTCGGCGAAAGTGTCACCGAACTCACGCGCCACGTGTTCGAAACTATCGAGGTAGAAAGTCTTTATCGGCGCACTCTCAAGGAATTGTCTGCAGACGAGTCCCCTGCAGAGGTGATGGCGCGATTTGATCGCGGTTTAAGCCTGAGTGCCCAAGCCTACCTCTTGGCGCAGTACGGGAAGTCCGAAGGCAAAAAGAAATGAAGCGGCTGACGCCTCTTGGTGACGATCCTGCCTATGTTGATCGATACGTTGCTATCCGGAATCGAAAGCATTTGGCTGTACGCAACCAACTGATTGCAGCGCATACCTTCGTTGAGGAACGGTACGACGAATTGAATGAGGCGATTGCGGACGATACGCTGCGCCTGATGGCCGTTGACGGGAGAGCTACCCCCATCAAGGTCGCCTTGCGCGCGTGCTACGAGGGTGCAACGCAGCCCTTGAGGGACCTGAAGAAGGCGATCATTGCGGCACAGCCTAAGCGGCTGCTGAAGTATTGTCCAATGTGTGGGACAACAATCCATTCGACCTTTGATCATTACTTGCCTGCGGTGCGCTTTCCCGAATTTGCGGTACATCCTCTGAACCTGGTTCCTTGCTGCTCGAAGTGCAACTCCACGAAGGACGACGATTGGCTTACACCGGCCGGACGGCGTCAGTATCTTCATGCCTTTTCGGATGAAATACCGGATGAGACCTTCGTGAGGGTCACGCTGCATGAAGAGGACGCAATGTTGGGAGTCGGCGCCAGGTTTTCGCTCGTGCGACCGAATGGAATCGAAGCATCGACTTGGGCGCTGATCAACTCTCACTTTGACAGGCTGCACCTGCTAGAGCGTTATGCCGAACTCAGCAATGATGAAATCGCCGAGGTCCTGTCCGATTGCCGGATTTTTATTGATGCTGGCGGTCTAGACGTTCGGCAGTTTCTAGGCCATCGCGCTAAGGAGCGCTTTGGCATCCACGGGCGTAACCACTGGCGCGCGGTGTTGATGCAGGCGTTGGCAGCGCACGAGAATCTCGACTCGTGGCTTGAGGGCACATGATCATTTCAGATAAGTTCTGCGTAGACGTGACCGCCAGACTTGGCGTCCGCTGATAAGACGTGAACGATCGATTTGTCTGTTGAGCGAGCACAGAAGCATGCCGCACTTTTGCGAGCCAGCTTTCCGGTCGAGATTCGGCCTATGGCACCTGCGTCTTTGTGGGCAAGCCGCACAACTCCCGCGAGGGCGCAGATTCACCAGCATGGCACATGCCCTGGTGAACATGAGAAGTACCCATAGGCCGGGAGAAATGGTGCCGCCCACGTCTCTTGGACCTTCGCAAATTCCAGGGGCTAGTATTTTGAGCGTTGACAAATGCGTTGGTCTCCTGCTGTGATGCCGCTAAGTCCTTGCTGGAGACAGCTGGCCATCACTGCTTAGTCGTGGTGCCACCAGCGCCCAAAGCGAAGCTAATATTTCCGGAGCTAGACCCGGCGCCGATGATTGCAAAATTCGACACCTCTTCAGTTGATTTGGATTCCACTTGTTCGCCTTCTGGGTTCAAATTATCATGCTCGGATATCCATTTCCGGGGAGCAATTTTATATTCCCGTCTTGTGATATTTTTACCGAAAGCCCGTTTTGGGAAAGTAAGGCGGATACCGATTCTCCCGTGCCTTTGACGCCCTTAATAGCAATCTTTGACGTATCTATTACCGAGCCGTATGAGATCACCGAGCCATCGACGCCGATAATAGAGACCCCGTCACTAGCCAGTAGGCGTAGCAGAGTTCGCGTATGTTTTTCATCGAGTATGGAAAAGGGTTTCTCGGTCAGCTCATTTTTTGATAATAGAACGCTGTCTATCGCTGCCAGGTCCTTCGGAACCCAGAGGATTGCGCTTAATCTGCGACGTGCCAGATAGAATATAAAGTAGAGGAAGCATTGAACGAATTTTTCGTCCACACCAAGTGACGATTTGACAATTTCGGAGATTGATTTCAGATTCCTCACTCGCCATTGCCCTTCTTTGAAATTAAATTCCATTCCACCTGAGCCCGCAATTGAGAATTCAGATCGGCTGGTGACGCGGAACAGGGCGTCCCCTCCCTTCACTGTTTTGCCTAGCGAATAGTCGTCTACAAATGATTGAAGCTTTTGCTCGGGATTTGTAAGAAGAAATAGATCCAAAATTCGGAGATGCTTGTCGCAGACAAAGAACGAGGTTTGGCCATCCGCCAAGTACCATAGGCGCTTATCAAAACCGTTGCCAGGGGAGATATACGCATTTTTCTTGAGAGGGTGCCGCTGCCCTTCGCGAGACTTGGGTCCCGATTGTGAGAAGGCATGAAAAGATCTCGTTAGAATCAATCCGGTTGTGAAATTTCTGCCTTCAAAAGTTGTGTTTGATAGTTTGTGAAAAGTTTTGATTAAATAAAGGAATTGACGGTAGTCGTAATATCCTTTGCTGAAATACTTCGCGATCGATAGTTCGACCAAATCCTCTCCAAATTGCTGTGGTCTATCTTCGAATTTGAAGCGATTGCTGCGACTAAGGCTAAGTGCTAGGGCCGCCTCAAATATGTTGGCGAAATTCGATAATCCAATCGCGGAAGACTTTGAGATTTGTAGAGAAAAGACGGCAGTGAGGTGCCTGTTCTCAAGTACTCGGCCAAGAATAATCGCCGAATTCGGGCCTAATTGATAAACGCCTCGTCCGGGATTTAAGGTTAAATCAATTTCGTGCTCCCTTAACATCATTGCCATAGGCGTCGAGCAGTATGAAATCGCCCCCCCAAAGAATTGGCCTGTTGCCGCAATTAAATGAGGTAAGGCGAGGGTCTCGAACGTCCGGGAGTACGGTAAATTTCTGAATTCGCTAATTGGAGGGCGGCTTTCCATTGGTAATGAAATTCTCTAGAATGTAGGGGGTGCTAACGGTGGCCGCGAGTCATTCAAAATAAATAAGGGATCGACGTCAGTGGATAGGGGCTTTTGATCTTCCGTTTCTCGATCTATTGATGGACTCTGTGCTATCTTGAGTGTAAGCCGACTATGTTAAGCTGGGGCAAGATACGGGGTGAATATCTTTGTGATTGATAGCATGTCCGTAATAAAGAGTATCTCTGACAAAAGCATAAGAGTTGGGATGGTATATGGGGTTATAGAAAGCACTGTGCCTTTGAGGTACAAATATAGCCGCGTGATACCTGTGTATCTGTAATCCTCCTTCATCTCTAGCGTCGCGAAAAGAAAGTCGACGCGCGCGTGATTTTCTGCATCGGTGCTGACATTATCGTAGCTTTGGTTGTATTTTGTGAGGTCAACTGTTACCCCTGACTTTGAGCTTTCAGCCAGTTCTCGTCGTAAATTTCGTATCAAGTCCTTGATTTTGTCCCCGCACTCGTTGAGCGCTTCTGCTCGGGTTTCGTATCTGGCGGTCGCGTTGATCACGGAATATACAAGGACTGCTACTGCCAAAAAAATCTGCAGCATATTTAGAACCTTGGATTGAAATGCTAGCTTTATGTCGGAATTTTGCAATAGCGGAACTAAAATGAGGCCGAGGGATAATATGGTTGTCGCAAAAAAGGAAAACTGACTCTGTCGTCTGATGCGAATTGAGGCGTTATATCTACATTTCGAGGTCACTCGCATCCCATTCAGAAGCTTTTGGGTGGGGTCGATTACTTGCTTTTCGACGGGATAAAGGCTGAATAGCCAGGAGAGGAAGCAGATAAATTTTTGTGCCATATTGCGTCAGTAGCTCTGTATTTGGTTCTTGTGGGGCCGGCAGTCGCAACCCACTCCTTTTCTTGTCCAGTAGTATGTCAATAGGAATCGTCCTATGCAACATTCAGGCGGGGGGGTAGCGATTGCTCTGCATGGCTCCCTTCTTGAGTAGGGAGCGATTGCAACAGATGACTCGGAAGAGTCTGCGCACAAAAGGGAAAGGCTCGCGGCCTCCAGATGAGAGTCCGTCTCCGAAATTCCTGGCTCATTTCCGCTCACTAAGCGACATTTTTTCGCATCCTTGCAGATCTTTCTCAACCCCGATTAGGCGCTCCGCAGGCACCTTGGCAAGGAGTCCGACCACGTTGAGTGTCGGCGACCTGACAATGGAGGAAGGCATGCGCGATAACGGTCGCGGCAAGTTTCGCTGGATGGTCGAACGCACTCATGCATGCATGGCTCCACAATTTCCGTCGTCTTCGCATTCGCTTCGAGCGCCGCGCTGACATCCACGAAGCATTCCTAAAACTTGGCTGTTCTCTCGTCTGCTGAAACATCTTCAAGCGTGCTGAGCAGTCTTTTTTAAATGGTCTCTAAGTATTTCCGCACCGTTGCTGCAGCGGCTGCAATCTTTGTGCAGCCTGCTCTGGCTTGCAGCTTCGACATTTCCTTCACAGCGCTTTCGAGCCCGGCGCGGATCGCTTAGCTCGCACCCGCTGCCCGTCCATTAAAAAGCAACCTTCTCTTTCGCGGGTCAGACTCGACAGATAGAGTCGATGAATGAGAAGCTCGGTGGCACCGCATACTCGGATGCTTGACGCTTGTTCGCGAGCCGTACAATCTTGAATCCCGCTCCTCAAGAGAGGAATCTCTTGACTGGCTGCCGGAAAAACCCTGATCGAGAGGTCGATGGCCATGGAAACTATCTGCTTCGGCGAATATAGCTCCCCACCCTCAGAGATCGTATACAGCTGCGATTTCTTGCAATCCCATCCCCTCCAACTCCTGGTCGCTCGGAGTTCCCGATCGAACTCCTTCTGGTTTGGACGCTCTTCGAGATACTTGGCAAGATCAAACGTCATTGGTAGCGGTGGGTTGAAGTCGCGAACTAGTATTATCGGCATCCGAGCCCACGTCTTAAGGTATATTAAAGCCGTGGCGCTTAGCTCGCAACCGAGTCTAGCGATTCGGCTGGAATATCAGCGTCTCAGTGCGCTTGTTCCGGACAGTCCTTTTCAGCCATAAACTTTCGACCAAAAAGCCATGATTCGGAACTTGACCTTAACGAAGGGGGCCGGCTTAGCCGCGATTCAGTACATCGGAAGAGCGGGCATTTCTGCCAGCTGTCTCGATGCCGTTATGCGACTCGTACAATTCGATGAACGAATCGGGCTGGCTCAAATACTTACCGCCGACAATTGCCATTGCCTGCTTCTGACGCTGGATGGAGGAGAGCTTGTAGCGGTCAAGTCGGGATTTAGTTCCGGGTATGGCGGGGAAGGCCCGCGAACGCTCGCAAAGGTACTTTGCATTCTTCGGGCCTATCGAGTCGAGATTGATGAGTGCGCGGTCCCAGCCGCGCTGCTGGATCGCATTGATGCATCGGCATTAACCGTAAAGGATCTGGATCTTATTCAGTCAAGCGATGCGGTTCGACCGATGCGTTGGTATGACTATATATACGACGTCGGATATCGCGGGGTTGAAAATGGCGATGTGTGGAAGCTGTTTCGGCCTATTATGCCATGGGCAATAATTGATTCACGTATAAGCGATTTGGCGGTGGAATTTTTTGATGACCCGGATCGGAGTATTTTGAATGCCTTCCGCCGCCTAGAAGACATAATAAGAAAAAGGCTAAATACCGATGCGAGTAGTACACGGTTGTTTTCCATGGCGTTTAACGGAGACGACTCCCAGTTGATTTGGCCTGATATTGACTCTGGCGAGCAAAAGGGCCGCGGCCAAATCTTCACTGGTGCCTATTTGGCTTACCGTAATCCCAGAGCACATAAAGAAGTGTCCCAGAATCGAGGTGCCGCGCTGACCGAGTTTCTCTTGTTGAACCAGCTCTATTTGCTCGAGAACACGGCGATCCCGCGGCCGTCAGCGACAACCCCTTGAGGGGCCCGTTCCGGTGCTCGACAGGTACATGCCACGCATCGAGGGTATCCGTCACCTCACATTGAAGGTACGCTCTCATTCGTTGAGTTGGTACCTGTCACATCCGCTTGCGGCTGTCACTATCCGCGCAGGATATCCAGGCCAACATTCGTTGAGTAAACAGCATCTAAGGAGTGAGGTGGCATGAGCCGGTACTGCGGAGACGACGATTCAAAGGCCATCCTAAAGGCCGCCGCCCATTGGCGCGACTCCGCGCTGCTCGGTGGTGGCTCGGTTCTTACCAGCAATAAGCTCTGGACATCGCCTTTGCTTGATGTTCTCGACGAGTACTTCGTTCGGCGACCGGATGTCGGCGATGGCAAGTTCCTGCAGAAGCTAGAGCAGCAACTTGCGCCGACAGACGCCGCTGCCAAGCAGCTCGTGGCAGAGATGATGTGGGTTATGTATCTCTGTCCAAGTAGCCTGACTCCCGCACATAAACGGAAGACCGTGCAAACCGTATGGGCATGGTCGGGTGAAGAGGCCCCAACGAATTCCCGCTGGCTAGATGATGACGCCCTCGCGGGGGCCGGAAGTGCCGGCCCTGGATTCAACCAGAATCAATGGCGTGAACTCGTTTTCCTCATCAACTTCATGCGTCGCTTCCGTGAGCTAGATACCGGTGAGCAGCGGCAACTGATGGAAGACGGTTGGAAGTTCGACGAATGGCTCAAGGAGGTGCCCGATTGGGAAGCGAGGCAGCTCCGCCACATGCTGCTGTTCCTTCTCTTCCCAGACGACTTCGAGCGCATCTTCGGCCAGAACGATCGCAAGACCATTGTTCGACACTACTCAAAGCGGGATCGCCGGGAAGTGAATCGAATGGATGCGGTGCAGCTGGATCGTGAGCTTCAATCGATACGCAAGCGTCTGGAGATGGAGCGGGGAACCACACAACTGGACTACTACGTGCCGCCACTCAAGGGCGAGTGGCGGAGCGAGACCTTTGCCGCAGCCACGGAGAGCGTGACGGCAGCGCAAGTCCGCCAGGCCATCGAGGAAATCCAGCAAGACGGCGTGCCTCCGGATGCTGAATCAACGGGCTACGATCTCGTGGATGACGGTAATCGGTACCCACCGAAATTGGTGCTATCGCTTGCCGTAAAACATGCAACCGGGGAGCCTTTGGACCGTGCCAGTTTCTCCGGCGGTGAGGAGTCGTCAGCCTTCCGCCTCTTGCGTCGGCTTGGCTTTGAAATTAAGCCCAAGGACGAGGACGAGGCCGAGAGCGGCATTGCAGAACTGATTCAGCGCTTCCTAGAGCAAGCCGAGTCCGGTAAGGAGCTAAGCGCGCAAGGTTACCTCCGTGAATACCAAGGGCTGAAAGTACGTGTGAGTTTTGGAAAAGGAAACTTCGCGCGGATCCCATGGATTGCCTTCCTTGGAGAGGGGCAATCCGTGTCCGAGGGTGTTTACCCCGTGCTACTCCTGTTCCGGGAAAAGCGGCAACTTCTGCTTTGCTATGGCGTGAGTGAAGAGGGTTCGGCTCGGCTGAGCTGGGGCGACCTAAACGGAGCTCAAACAGTAAAAGAGTGGTTCAAGGATCGCTATGGGCATGCCCCAGACCGATACGGCGCCTCCTTCGTTCGAGCTGAATATGACATCTCTCAACCACTACCAATTCCCGAACTGCAGCAGGAGCTGGATGATCTGATCGATGTCTATGCTGGGGTACTGTCAGCCGGGAGAGCCGAGATGCCGATCGAGACGATTGAGCCCGTGGAGCCGGACACGCCTCTGCCAGTTAAGGCCGATCTACGGGAGGCGGTGCTCGCATTCGGCGAAGCGTTACAAGCCTCCGGCGTCAAATTCGGCGATCAGCATGACACGCTTGTCTCCGCCTTCATCTCAAGCATCGTCACAAAGCCGCTAGTCATCCTGACTGGACTATCTGGTTCTGGCAAGACGCAGATTGCCATCCGATTCGGTGAGTGGCTTGGCAACGATCGCCTCCACGTTGCTGCGGTGCGTCCTGATTGGACAGGCGCTGAGACCTTGTTTGGCTATGAAGATGCACTAAAGCGGGAGCTCGATGGACGCCCAGCCTGGGCGGTTCCTGCGCCTCTCGAATTCATCTTGAAGGCAGCCGCGGACCCGCAGCATCCCTACGTGCTGCTGTTAGACGAAATGAATCTTGCGCACGTAGAGCGGTACTTCGCAGACGTGCTGTCCGGTATGGAGTCTGGCAAACCTTGCCTACCCAATCTTCAACGAGGTACGGATGGATGCTGGCGCGTGCGTGCCGGCGAGGACGCGCGAGTGCCAATCCCGTGCAATCTGTGGATAGTTGGCACGGTCAACGTTGATGAGACCACCTACATGTTCTCGCCGAAGGTACTGGATCGCGCCAACACCTTTGAGTTTCGTGTGCAGGCGAGCGACCTATCCATTGAGGCGCGGAAGCCTACACCATGCGCCCCTGGCGATCCCGAGCTAGTAAGGGGCTTGTTGACCATCGCGCGCGACGATGATTGGCATCTGGCTCACCAAAGCGGTTCGACCAATGAGCTCACACCTCACCTGAAGCAGCTTCACGAACTACTAAGTCGCTATAACCTCGAGTTCGGTCATCGAGTGTTCTATGAAGCGATTCGGTTTGCATCGCTGGCAGAGGAAGCCGGTATCGCGGGCCTGACGGCAGTCCTGGATCGGATCGTTATGCAGAAGGTTTTGCCAAGACTGCACGGATCGCGACGGCGGCTCGAACTCCCACTGCTGGCTCTCGCCCAGTACTGTCGCGATTTCCCCGCGTCGATCACGAGCGACGACAAGCTGCAAACTGCAGGTGTTGAAGAGATACCTGTGCAAGGTGCAGAGTTACCAACTTCATACGCAAAGATTATTCGCATGCTCCGCAGCCTACGTGCAAACCAATTCGCTAGCTTCACAGAGTAAGTCGTGCGTACTGTTACTGAAGCATCGACTTCATTGCTTGCGCCGTCTGGCGCTGCCGTTGCAGTACTGCATGTAGCTGTGTTGCCTCGCAGAGGTAGCTCATCGCCCCCGACGCTCTGGTCAGCAGCCGGTTTCCAAGACGGCGATGAGGCTGTCGGCTCCATGGAGCTGCTGGAGGGAATGGAGTACCGATACACATGGGAGAAGCTGGCGCCCGGGATAGGTAGCATCACCGCAGACCCTGAGGAGATCTTTCAGCCGGACACTCTCGAAGGGCTGTCAGGTCGCCTCCGACCTGGATTATCGACCGGTACTGTTCGCGTGGTGCTCCGCGACGGTCCTGTCGTGCTGGGGCAGCAGGAGATCGAGGTACGATCCCGAAAGCTCACTTACCTCTCTGAGTACCGTTGGATGCTTCGCGACATCGCTGAGCGTATGACGGAGCTAGTGATGGACCGCTTTGCGGTCAGCGACGCTCGCTTCGAGCAGGATGATACGCGCGACGCGGTAACTCTCTATCAGCGCTTCACGTTCTTGCGAGCACTGTTTGAGAGCGAGAGCTTTCAAGGGGCTATCCGAGAGGTTCTTCGTCGGCCTCACACGGCTTGGGAAGTGACCAGCGATATTGTTCGGCCCGGCATTGGAATGCGCGGGGACTCGTACGTCCTACGTCAGCTCGCCAAGGGCGGGCAGCGATCCGCATGGCTGGACGGCGCCATTCCCTCTGTGCCTTCACGGCTTGAGCGCCGGCTAACCGAGGCGACACACGACACAACGCCCAATCGCTTCGTGAAGTTTGCCCTTGAGCATTGGTCTCAGATTCTTGGCGACATCGATCGAGGTCTCGCGAAGGGGCAGCCGACGCCGGCAACCACTCGCGGCCGCCGCGAGATTGCCGCTGTTATGACACAGCTGGAAGAGGTCTTGCACCATGATCTGTTTGCTGAGGTAGGCAAGATGGTGCGATTTCCAGCTGATGATCAGGTCCTGCAAAAGCGCGAGGGTTATAGGGACATCTTTAAGGCCTATGTCGAGCTTGAGTTTGCGTCCCGCCTATCCTGGCATGATTCGTCCGAGGACTATGGCGCGGGGTTACGAGATGTCGCCACGCTTTACGAATATTGGGCATTCATTCAGTTAGCGCAGGTCGTCGCCGATTTGGTCGGACAGACATTTGACATGACGCCATTGGTGCAGTCGCGTAAAGATGGTCTTACCGTGGGGATTCAGTCGGGTGTTGAAACCGTTCTCAAGGGAGAGGTAGAGCGCTTTGGGCGACGCATGGTGGTGGAGCTCTGCTTTAATCGAACCTATCGCGCCGGCTCAGGACGTGTAGCCTCGTGGACAAGGCCAATGCGCCCTGACTACTCCCTGGTGATTAGCCCGGCAGAAGGTGAGCCAGCCACTTTCGAGCCGATCGCTCTTCATTTCGACGCTAAGTATCGGGTCGAGTTTCTCAAAGAGATCTTTGGCGCCGGGGACGACGTGGAAGAGGATGCGAGCCTGCAACAGGGGCCCGTCAGTCTAGTGCGCGGGGGGGCTTTGCGCGCGGACCTCCTCAAGATGCACGCTTATCGCGATGCTATCCGACGGACCGCAGGGGCCTATGTGCTCTATCCGGGCGGCGAGGGCGAGGAGAATAGCAGTCAGTATCTCGAATACCATGAGCTCCTGCCAGGGCTCGGTGCTTTTGTGCTTCGGCCAGCTGATATTGGAATTGCCAGTGGTGCACCGGCATTGCGACGGTTTATTAGTGAAGTGCTCGATCACGTGGCAACCCGTCTGACCATGCATGAGCGGGGGCGATACTGGCTCGAGGAGGCTTATGGTGAGCCGCTATCCAGCCAATCTACCGCCTTGCTCGCCACGCCGCCACCCGAGACCAGTGTGCTTTTAGGATTTGTGAAGAGCCGCGAGCATTGGCGCTGGATCCAACAACGTAAGGCCTACAATGTTCGGGCGGAAGGCAGAAGTGGTGGAGTCCAGGCTGGTGCAGATCTACTCCACAGCCAACTTCTGCTTCTCTATTGTCCCTCCACGCAGCAGATTGGACTCGCTCGGATCGTGTCTGGTGCAGAAGAAATATCGTTGGCCGGCATGATTGCAATGGGCTACCCGGAGCCGCGTGGAGAGTATTGGTGTGTACACCTCCGCTGGCTAGGCGAGCCTCAGTGGCTTGGTGACTTCTCTCCATCCAGGATTGAGCAATACGCTACAAGCCAAGGGCTGTTGTATGGGGCGCCTACTAGAACTTCTTGGGGTGTCATCGAGTCGGCCTGCCGTGGTGGGTGATTGATGAAAACGCCCATCTGCCATGGCGTGATTTAGCCTCCCTCTTTGGGGGGCTCCAGCGAGATACGCCGAGTTCGGCATCGGCAAGGACGACTACAACCTGGAAAAGCTGCGCTACCACCGCATCATCATCAGGACCGACGCGGACGTGGACGGCTCCCACATTCGCACGCTACTGCTCACGCTCTTCTGTAGCCAGATGCCCGATATCATCGAGCGCGGCCACCTGTATATCGCCCGGCCGCCGCTATACAAGATCAAGCACGGGTCTTATGGCGAGCACATTTTGTCATTTTGTCGACGAATTGTGTCTCGCCGCTCCCGGTGCGCTCTCTCCAGCGGGCAACGCTGCTCTCACTAAGGTGGGGTATGACAAGATCTAATACACGCGTACACTGCAGCCGGCCGTCAGCCGAGAGCTGGCTTATTTGGTTATGAGTGCTGTATAAGTTACAAAAAATGACGCAGACTCCTCCTTTCCCTGCCGCCGTGGATGCGGTTCCGCACCAAAGTGGTGCGCTTTCGGCCCAGTCGACGCTGCCTCTGGCCGCGAATAACGTAACGGGCCATCCGCTGATGCAACCATTGCGCTATGCGAAAGAGATCCAAGAGATTGCGATTTGTCCGCCGATGGCCGTGCAGCCGTTGAGTACAGTTGGATATCGCTTTGTCTTCCAAGATTTAAGCAATAAGAGAAATTTTCTACCCGTCGCGCTCCTGCAACCAGACCGCATACTTAACGATAAGCAGCCAATCACTCAATGCTGCTCCGGGTATGCATTGTCGATGTTTACGTCCGAAGAAAATCTAGCCGGCAAGGTGCGCGCGGCAAAAAAGTCGGCCCCCATGCTGCTCAAGCGCCTCGGCGATCATTTCGTGGAGCTGGCGATAACCGCGGCCGACGGGTTGTGCGGGGAGCCCAGCAATACTGGCCATTTCGATTTCTTCGAGCGGGTGACTTTTAACGCTACAGCAGCAGTCAGGAATCATAGGAGGATCGACTTGTGATGAAGCTGACTGCCTCTCGGGCGAATATTTCTATAATTGATCACCATAGCTATATCTGCGATCTTCTTTATCTTGAGGGGCCAATTCTTTCGCTGTTTCGCGATGCGAAGCAGAATTGGTTGTATTTGTGGTGCGATACGGATGGCGAAACCTCCGAACGCTGGCTAGTGTTTTCGGTCACTCGAGCTGCGCTAATCGGTTACTTCGAAAAACGAGAGGCGCTGATTGACGTACTTCGGTGCTCTTCGAATATCTTGATTCTGGATAAGACTGCGAAAGAGAATTTTGACGAAAATGGAGATAGTCAGGGATTTAGCGTCTACCGCACCTTGAAGACGGTTGATGATCTGCATCCGCTCACAGCGTATTTGCCAGAGCCTGATTCCTTCTTCGATGAGAGCCTCGCACCTGATATTTCTCTAGCGCGGGAACTAAATCCGACACCATTTGATGTGCCGATTGATGGTCGTTGGTTTGTATCCGATCTAGACAAATTCTCTAAGGTCTATTCGCAGCTTTATGCTTTTTTTTACTGCACTAAACCTCGCTTTGTGACGAATATCGGTGAGCGTATTAAGCGATATTTGTCCGCTCCTTGGCGTGGGGGTTATAGTAGGGTCAATTTATTTGAGGCGCTTCAAGGGTCGGTGCCGTCGCTGCACGATTTGGAGATCAAGCATATTAAGTATGCGTCTCCTGGGGAAATCCGAATAGAGGCGCTTCGTTCTGTTGGGGACAGTATTGCTGGAGTTATTAAAAACTACTTGTCCTCGCAGGCGACTATCTTGCTAGCGGAAAAAAAGATAAATACTCTTCTTGGCTCAAATCAGCTTAAAAAGAGTAATCTCTCCTCGCTTCCAAATGAAAAACTTCCACTAAAAGTGGAAGATATTAATTTCTTGGAGGAGCAGCGCCGACTCATTGCTCAGCTGCTTAAGATTGAGGAGGAGTTGGACCGTCTTAGCTCATATTCACCGAATATTGTGGTTTCCACGAAAGTTCTGATTGCCTTGGTCGCGCGAGTGCGGCGAGCCTCCGAATTTGAAGATTCAGGTTTGTTGGATCTATCAAGGCCAGATCGCCCGGTGGCAAACTCGGTACCTCTCACGCACTAGTGCGGTCAATTGGAATCAAGGGGGCATGAAGAGTTCTGCCGCGCAGCGGTCTGGCAACAACGGCATATTTGATGAAGTTTGGGATCCGACCCAGGGTGCACCTGAACCGCAGTCTAGGAGCTATACCGGGTCGGATTAACTGATGCTGTGACGGTCCTACTGCGTGTTTCCCAGCGAATTGAGGGCGATAGGACCGACAATCGCCCAAATACGTCGGCACGCTCAGTTCTGACTTCTCCCCATCTACGTGTCGTACCACGTAGAGATCGCTACAACGAGGGGTCGGGCCTGGCGATGGTTTCACTCGCGGGGCTACGCGAGTGGGAATGCGCATGCCCGTGCTATCCAGCTTTCACGGTAACGAGATTGGTTGGAGGGGGACGGATAGTTCAGGGACTAGCCCAACGGCCGGGCCTGGCAGTGGGCAGGCGGCATAGGCCGGCCAGAAGCGGCCAGCGGGCGGAATCCCCTGCACGGATTTGTCGGTCACCTGCAACGGCACCAGAAACGACTTCTTCGGCTTAATCGGGTTGCCAAAACGATCGGGTCCAACTGCGCGGCGGCGAACGGCCGATGGAAGATGTGCTCCATCCTATTTCGTTTGATATTGTGAAGTGATCCCGTGACGGCCATTTTCTGGCCGCATGCAGCACACGTTGCATGAACACCAAACCGCTATCCGAGCCAGCATCAGTGAATACGCGCGCCTTCGCCGGCATAGCGCCGCGTCACGAAATCCCACACCTGGCCGACCTTTGCGTTCCACAGCGTATCCGGATAGGGTTCCTGCGGCAATTCGTTTAGCCGGAGCCGGATTTCCGACCACACCGCGCCGCGCGTTTCCTGACCGCGCAACCAATCCACCCCGTCCACTAGCTCGTGGAGCTTGGCTAACAGCGCCTTCGCCACGCGTTTTACCTGAGTCTCCTCGGCCTTGGTCAGCTTTGGCTTCGGGGTGGTAAGCAGGTCGAAAATCGCCAGCTCCTCCTCAGTCAGCCCTTCGCGGGTGGCTCGCTGCTCTTCCTCGGAGAGACCGGCGACGAACTCCTTCAGCGCCTCGAAGAATTTTTCCGCGTCGATAGAGCCGGCGTTGTATTCGGCGACCAGCTTTTCCAGCTTCCCGACTAGATCGACGCGAGTGGGGTTGGTCTCGGCCATTTTCCTTGAATCGGAGATCGAAGCCCGACGAAGGTCCTTAGTGGACCCCTATCCCTCCTCCGCTCTAACCTTCTCCAAATCCCGCGCAATTCGATCCCGGATCGGCGAAGTATGCCCATGCTCCTCATCCGTCTTCCCAGTGACGAGCCAGTACCCATACTGCGGCCAAACCTTCCCGATGGCCTCGATCATTTCCTGAACGACACGCTGATCCTGGTGGTAGGTGTTCTTCCAACTGGCGGCCTTGATGCCAGTCAGGTCTTCCATGTGCTTGAACCTACGATGGCTATCCGTCACAAAATCTATCAACTCGACGACGCGATGACGTATATCTATTGGCATAAATTATTCTCGTCGTCTAAATTCATGTTTGTGATCGGTTCCTTAGGCGAGGCCCGTAGGCCGCGCCTAGCTTGGGCTCTTCCGTACAAGTCCTTGGCACCGAGAGCAGTTGCCGAGGACCTGTTTGTTTCTCTAGTACCCGGCTACCGCGAGCGGGACTCGCGTAGCCAAACTGAAAACTCGACAAAAAACTTGTCGAGGTGAGGGCCTTTTGCGTTCTCAAATAGCAATCGAGCCCGCCGGCGCGAGCGTTCGCGGGCGGGTGTCAGAGGCACAGCCATTCGCATTATGGCCTATGCGGCAACGCTATTTGCCTTGCGCGCGCCGGTTGCCGTCTGACGACGTACTGCATTTCCGGACGCTTTCGATGACTTAAGGCAACCAGGAGCCACCCATGACCGCACGCCAACGCCGCCCACGCACCGCCGCCGAAGCAAGGGAAGCCACCATGGAAGACAAGCCGATCGCCGAGCCCGCATTGCTTGAAATCGAACCCACCCCGGACGCCGAACGGAGCCACGAAGCCATCCAGCAAAGCTGCGACGAACTGCTGCGCATCAGCGCAGGCCTGGAGTCTCTCCTGATTCTGCTGGAACTGCAGGCCGGTGACCACGCAGGCAATAGTGGCTTGCATGCCTTGCTTGCTCCGCTAAAACAGCAACTGGACCAGGCAGTGAACCGCGTGCAGGCGCAGTACTGAAGCTCGCGAGAGTTCGCCCGCTATCCACACCGGCGTCGCGGCCCCTGGGCCATGGCCGGTGGGAGTCCGCCTGTGCAATTGAAGCGCAACGCCGCGCAAAGGAGACGATGCAATGTCACGCAAGACCACCCTTGACCTGAATGCCGACATGGGCGCTGGCTTCAGCGCGTTGACCATTGGCGCTGGCGTCGACGCGCAGATCATGCCCTTGATTAGCTTGGCCGACGTCGCCACCAGCTTTCACGCGGGGAATCCCAACATCCTTGATGCTCAGAGCTTCGCAACCGCCATCAACTCCGCAACCGTAACCTCAAGCGCAGTCGCAATCCTCAAGAGATGCATCACCCCCAGGTTCTGCCCTCCCCGCTCAACCGAACTCATGTATGAGCGGTCGATGCCAGCCCGATGGGCAAGCTCTTCCTGGGACAGGTCTTGCCTGAGTCGGACTTCGCGGATCGCGTTGCCCAGTTGAACAAGAGGGATGGCACCACCGTGCCTTGGGGAAGCTATTGGCATCTCGCCATGCTCGGTCTATGATGACGATAAGACCACGGACGATATTACCCAAGTGAGCCACGCTTTCACGTGAACAAGGCCTCTGAACACGCTCGTCAGATTTCGCGATATCGCTACCCGTGCGCATCGCTCCGGATGCCTCCGACACGCTGCCACTGATGGAGTCGCTGATGCTACAGCACGCACCTGAGACGGACCCCGCAGCCGCCATCCACCAAAGCTGCCACGAACTGTTGCGCGTCAGCGCAGGCCTTGAGTCTCTCCTGGTCCTGCTAGAGCTGCAGGCCGGCGAGCACGCCGGCAATTGCGGCCTGCATGCCTTGCTGGCTCTGCTGAAGCAGCAGTTGGACCACGTAGTGGACCGGGTGCAAGCGCAGTACTGAGGTTCATCTGTTCTCCACACCTGCGTCGCGGCCCGCGAGGCCTGGGCCGGTGGGGATACACACACCGATCGAGGCAAAACTCGCTGTTGCCCCATGCTGGAGACGATGGTTGTTGAATCTGCCCATCGAAATTCTGGCGCCGGCATCCTTGCCGGCGCCGAACCGGAGCACACTCTCACCATGAGCGGCATGTTTGTCCTCTGGCAAACGGCACGCCACGCCGGCGATCTCGCCCGGACGGCCGCGCCGTACCACGCCCTAGGCGCCACCCTGGCGCAGCGGCCGTTTCGCCTTCCGGCTCCCCAGCAGGCTGCCGCGCTGCAACTGCAGGGGCTGGTGGCGGCCTACCTGCAATACCAGGAGGGCCAGCTGGCCCACTACCAGGCAGCCGTACAGTGCGTGGCCGCCTGTACCGCCTACTGGCAGGGTAGAGGCGCGCTGCCGTGCCATTGGCGCCGGATCCGCAACCAGGTGCTGCGCTTTGAATTCAGCCTGGCACCTCCACTGTTTCTGTCGAGCCGCGTCCACGCGGTCAGGCAGGAGTTATATCCCTATATCTCACACTGTAGTCTGGGAGCATCGCTATGACGATCGGCCTAGCCGTTTTGGCCGTGGGCGTGCCCATCGCGGCCTTCTTCATCTGGGTTGCCCGGAACAGTCTTCGCGCACAGGAGGCGGAACGGGCGGAGCGCCGTGGGTGCAGCTGCCACTGCGGGCGCCGGCAGACCGGCGCCGGCCGTGGCCGCAACAAGGAACTCGCTTCGCAACTCCGCTCGGACATCCTGAAAATCTGACCTCATGGCCTTCTCCAAACCGGCAACCGCCGACGGCTACAAGGCAGAACACACCCTTGCGTGCGAACGGGCACTGATCACCCTGTCTCGGTAAGTTGCTGAATCCCGAGCAACGCCAACGTGCGGCGACACGCCGCAGCAGCGGTCGATGTACCCCTTCAGGACTTGAATCGGCCATCTATTTGCGTTCAGCCAGAAGCTTGCGGATGGCGGCTTCCGTTTCGGCGTAGCGCCCTTCCCCAAAGTGCTGGTAGACGATGCGGCCCTCGGCATCGATCAAGTAGGTGGCAGGCCAATACTGGTTGTGAAACGCCGACCACGTGGCGTAGCTGTTGTCCTGCGCGACCGGATAGCGGATATCGAAGCGCTTGAGCGCCGCCTGTACGTTGGCGGTGGACTTCTCGAGCGGGTATTCGGGAGTGTGCACGCCCACGACGACAAGCCCCTGGTCCTTGTACTTCTCATGCCACTGCTTCACATAGGGCAACGTGTGGATGCAGTTGATGCAGGAGTACGTCCAGAAATCGACCAGCACCACCTTGCCGCGCAGCGCCTTCATCGAAAGCGGCGGCGAGTTCAGCCATTGGTCGATGCCAGCGAACTCGGGCGCTGCGCTGCCATCCGCAACGGGCGCGCTGAAGGCGGGCGCGCCCGTTCCGACGACATAGATGGCGGCAATGCCAGCGGCAACCAGGGCGGACAGTAGAAGTTTGCGCATGATTTCAAATGCTTCAAATGCAAATGCAAATGCGTAAGGAGTGGGAAGCCGTGCCAACGGCGCTGGCACGCTTGCGATCCGCCCGACGGCATCGGGCGGATCGCGGCACGGGTCAGACCAGATGCAGTTCGACGTGGATGTTGCCGCGGGTGGCTTTCGAATACGGGCAGAGCTGATGCGCCGCTTCAACCACCGCCTGCGCCACTTCCCGGTCGAGACCCGGCAGGCTGACGTTCAGGCGGGCCTGCAGGAAAAAGGCGCCGTCGGTGGTGCCGAGGTCCACCTCGGTATCCACTGCAAGGTCCGCTGGCAGCTTGATCTTCATCTGGTTGGCGGCGCGGCCCATTGCCCCGATAAAGCAAGCCGACCACCCTGCGGCAAACAGCTGCTCGGGGTTGGTGCCGGCGCCGCTGCTGCCCGGTGAGGCCAGCTTCAGATCCAGCCGGCCATCGTTGCTATGGGCTTGGCCTTCGCGGCCGCCGGTGACGTGGACCTTGCCGGTGTACAGGACGTTCTCGATGCGGGTCATGATGTTTTCCTTGAGATGGGTTTGCGCTGAGAATTGCGCGGCCGGAGATCGCTTCGCTTGTGCTCGGCATCGGGCCACGGAACGTATTAAAGGCGGTCGATGTATCAGGCACGTAGCACGTCGCGGCCTGTTCTGTCTGGCTACGTATCCCGATTGCCGCGTGATACAGACGCATACAAAGATCCCACGGCAAGTGGCGCAGACGCGGCGCAGGACAGCGCTGTGGGATGCGGTTTTGTATCGCTCTGTATCCGGCTGCCTGCCGGATACGCAACGTTTCAAATCAGAGGGTTCGGGAAACAGGCGCTATACGTCGGTCGCCAATACTTCCCATCGGCATCATTCCCAATGGAGAGAACCATGTCCGAACCGATCAATCAAAAACGGCGCCGCCTGTTTGGCACGGCCGCGCTCACGCTGGCCGCAGCGCCACTTGGCCTGTATGACCTGGCGCACGCGGAATCCGGCAAGACGGCAGCGCGCCTGCCGACCGCAAAGCCGGGTACGCATACCCAATTCACGACGATCAAGCAGGTGACTGCCGGCGAACTCAATATCGGCTATGCCGAGGCAGGTCCTGCCGATGGGCCCCCCGTCATCCTCCTGCATGGCTGGCCGTATGACATTCACAGCTTTGTCGACGTCGCGCCGGCGCTGGCGGCGGCGGGGTACCGCGTGATCGTGCCGTATGCACGTGGCTATGGCAGTACACGCTTCGTTTCCGACGCGACGGTTCGCAATGGCGAGCAGGCGGCGCTTGCGCTCGACACCCTCGCCCTGATGGACGCGCTGGGCATCGGCAAGGCGATCCTCGCCGGCTACGATTGGGGCGCGCGCACGGCATGCATCGTGGCGGCGCTCTGGCCGGAGCGCTGCAAGGCGCTGGTTTCCGTCAGCGGCTATCTGATCGGCAGTGTCGAGGGCAACCGAAAGCCGCTTGCGCCGCAGGCCGAACTCCAATGGTGGTATCAGTTCTATTTCGCCACCGAGCGCGGGCGGGTCGGCTATGAGCAGCACCGGCACGCGTTCACGAAGCTGATCTGGCAACTCGCCTCGCCGAGATGGCACTTCGACGACCGCACGTTCGACCGCAGCGCCGTGGCGTTCGACAACCCGGACCACGTGAGCATCGTGATCCACAACTACCGCTGGCGGCTCGGCCTTGCCGAGGGCGAATCCCGATACGCCGATCTGGAACAGCGGCTTGCTGCGTTTCCGAGCATCGGTGTGCCAACCATCACGATGGAAGGTGACGCCAATGGCGCGCCGCACCTGGAACCGAGTGCCTATGCCAGCAAATTTTCAGGCAAGTATCAGCATCGGCTCATCACAGGCGGCATTGGCCACAACTTGCCGCAGGAAGCGCCGCAGGACTTTGTCAGAGCCGTGATTGACGCAGACCACCTCTGAGCGCAGGTTGCCTGGTCAGGCTTGTTGCCGGAGCGTGGCCAGGCTGCTTCGAGGTGGACAGCGACGCATTGAAACCGTGGCCCCGCCGAGCAACCGGGGAGGCCTCTACCCCTCCCCCTTTGGTCAGCCTAGCCTGACGATCGCTGCCAGCCCGCCCCCTTCGCGGTTGCGCAGCTTGAGCGATCCGCCGATGGCCACTGCAAGCTGATGTGCAATCGCCAGTCCCAGGCCGGAGCCGCCGGTCTCGCGGCTGCGCGAGCTTTCGAGCCGGACGAACGGCTGCAGCACGGCTTCGAGCTTGTCTTGCGGGATGCCCGTGCCGCGATCGAGCACCTCGATGATCACGGTGTCGTGCTCGCGGTCCACGCGCAGTTCCGCCGCGCCGCCGAACTTGATCGCGTTGTCGATCAAGTTGGTCAGGATCCGGCGCAGCGCATGGGGGCGCGTCACGATGGCGCCGCCGATGTTCTGCTGGATGGTCACTGCCTTGCCGATGTCCTGATAGTCGTAGGCCAGGCTCTCGATGAACGATCCGAGGTCGATTCTCGATGGCTTCTCGCCATCGCCGTGCGTGGATCGCGCGTACGCCAGCCCTTCCTGCACGAGCCTTTCGATCTCGGCCAGGTCCTGCACCATCTTGCGCTTCTCTTCGGAGTCCTCTGCCAGCTCGGCGCGCAGTTTCATGCGCGTGATCGGCGTCTGCAGATCGTGCGAGATGGCCGCCAGGATCTGCACGCGCTCCTCGATGAACTGGGCGATGCGCTCGCGCATGGCATTGAATGCCCGCGCGGCGCGGGTCAGCTCGGCGGGGCCTGTTTCGGCCAGCGGCGGCGTCTTTATGTTGGGATTGAGCGTATCAGCGGCATCGGCCAGTGCCACCAGCGGCCGGATCGACACGCGTACGGCGAACCAGCAGCACCCGACCAGCAACAACAGTTGGATCACCAGCACATAGGGCAGCCACTGGGCGATCGGGATCATGCGCGGATGCACGTCGATGGTCAGGGGGCTGCCGTCGCTCAGCGTCAGGTGCGCCTGCAACTGCTTGCCGTCGCCCGGGATCGACTCCACCGTGACGGGAAAGCGGCCCTCGCTGGCTTGGGTGATCCGCGCGGCAATATCCTTGCCGCGTTGCGTCATCTCGGGCACGCCCGGCGAGCCCGGCCCCAATATGTATTGATAGTTGCCGCGATTCACGCGCGGCAGCCATTGCGCACGCTCGGCGGCGGGAACGCGGTCGAGGATGGCAATCGAGGTGGCCACGTCGGTTTCCAGCGTGCCCAGCATGACTTCGTGCGCTGTCATGTATCTCTCGGAGAACAGCACGCCAAACGACAAACCATGCGCGATCACCAGCCCGGCAAGCAAGATCAGGAACAGGCGCGAACCCAGCGAGCGCGGCCAGGGCCAGAGGCGCGTGCTCATTGTGCTCGTTGTGCTCGTTGCGTTCAATGTGCTCATTGGCGGGCCTCCTTGATCTCCACCGGCATCGCAAGCACGTAGCCCTCGCTGCGCACGGTCTTGATGTAGCTGGGTTCGCGTGCGTCGTCTCCCAGGCGCTGGCGCAGGCGGCTGACCAGCAGGTCGATGGAGCGCTCGAACATGTCCGCCTCGCGGCCCTGCGTGAGGTTGAGGAGTTGATCGCGGTTGAGCACGCGCTGCGGATGGTCGACGAACACGCGCAGCAGCCGGTACTCCGCGCCGCTGAGCGTGACGATGGTGCCGTCGCTGTCGATCAGGTGGCGCGCGGTGGTATCCAATTGCCAGTGACCGAACGCGAGCATCTGCCCTGCTTCGGTGATCTGCAGATTGGGCGGCAGCATCCTGGTGCGGCGGAGCACGGCCTTGATGCGCGCCAGCAGCTCGCGCGCGGCAAAGGGCTTGGCGACGTAATCATCCGCGCCCATTTCGAGGCCGATGATGCGATCCGTTTCATCGTCGCGCGCGGTCAGCATCAGCACGGGCGTGGCCTTGTGCTTTCCGGCACGCAATTCGCGGCACAGCACCAGGCCGTCATCGCCCGGCAGCATCAGATCGAGCACGATCAGGTCGACGGTATTGGCCTCCAGGAACGAGCGCATGTGGCGGCCATCCGGCGCCACCGTCACGCGCAAGCCGTTCTTGGTGAGATAGGTCGAAACGAGTTCACGGATTTCCCGGTCGTCATCGACGATCAGGATATGGTCGACGTGCGATTCCATCGGGTTCACCTCGGCAGGATTGGGAATGTTCGGCCAGTCAGTTTCGTCGCCATTGTATGGGGGCCTTCGGCCCCGCGTGTATCGCAATGTATCCGGGCGCCGCGCTGCCACAAAGAGGTACAAACTCGCTTGTTTGCGACGCTTGTTTGCGACGCATGTTTGCGACACACCCAGGCGACGTCCGCGGTGCCTGATCAAGGGCAACCCAGCCACGCCAACAGACCCGATCATACCTCTGCTGCTACTTGCTTGCCTGGGTGGCGCACCGACCATCCTGAGCCCGTGCATCCTGCCCGTCCTGCCCGTCGTGCCATTTGTGCTCAGCGGCGACGCGCCCACTGGGCCAGTCCGGCGCAGGCGACCAGCAACCCACCCGTGACAAAGAACACCGAATGCAGGCCGAGGCTCACGCCGATCTGACCGCCGATCACCGGCCCGATCACCTGGCCGCTGAACTGCGCCGATTGCAGATACCCCAGCATCTGCCCCGTCGCGTGTTCGTCAACCGATTGTCTCGTGAGCTTGCCGATCGCAGGCAGCAGGCCAGCGAGCGTCATGCCCATCAGCATGCGCAGCGCGGCCAGTTGCCACCAGTGCGTGACAAACGCTTGCGGCAGCATCGCAAGCCCCGTCAGAACCAGGCAGCCGATGATCACGTTCCAGCTACCGATGCGGTCGGCCAATGCGCCGAGCCGCGCCGCCGTCAGCACGCTGCCGAGCGCCGAACACGCCATCACCACGCCCGCGATGCGGGTCAGGTGATCCGCGCCCACGCCCAGGCTGCCGATATAGACCGTGATGATTGGCTCGATCGACATGTTGGCGAGCAACACCATCATTGCCGTCACCAGCAGCGCGGCCACGACAGCGTAGTTCGTGCGGCGCACCGCGCCCGCAGCCGGATTGGCCGTGCGGCCCCTAGCGTCGCTGGCCGGATGAAAGTCCTCCTTGACGACAAAGATCGTCAGCAGCGCGGTGACCGCGATCATCGCCCCGCCCGCGAAGAACGTGCCCCGGATGCCGATCCATTCCGGCAGCAGCCCGCCGACCAGCGGCCCGACGAGGTTGCCGGCGAGCGCGCCGGTCGACAGGATGCCCAGCGCCCAACCCGCGCGCTCGCGCGGCGCCTGGGTGCCGACCATCACCGTAGACGCCGACGCAAAGCCGCCCACGAGGCCGGCGATCAGCCGCAGCGCGACAAGCTCGTAGACATTGTGGGCGACGCCGATCAGCGACATCACCACGGCCATCCCGACCGCCGCCCGAATGAGCATCGGCTTGCGGCCGAAGCGATCGGCCAGCCGCCCCCAGAGCGGCGCGGTCAGCGCCGTGCCGAAAAACGTCGCGCCGAACGCAACGCCCGACCATTGAATCACGCCCGACTGCGATTCGACGCCAAGCTGCCTGACGTACACGGGCAGGAACGGCAGCAGCATGCTCAGGCTGACCAGCGTTGTGAACGAGCCGAACACGCAGACCGCAAGATTGCGCCGCCAGTAGTGTTCGTTGCGCGCGGCGTAGCCGATGTTGCTCGCCCGGCCAGGCGCGGCGGACGTCGATTGGGCGGCCTGGTGGGCAGCCTGGTTCATTTTTGCGGATTGCATGGCTACCCCCCGAAGTCGGTTGAGCCCGTGATGGATTCCCAAGCCCCGATCTCTCTGCCCAAGGCCCTGAGGCGCGCCTCGACAAGCCGCCGGGCGTCGTCGCCGAGCAGCAGATGCGTCGGCGGATCCTCAGCGTCGACAATGCGCAGGAGCGCGAGGGCCGCCTTGGCCGGATCCCCCGCCTGGTGGCCGCTGTATTCCTGCCGGCGCCGGCGCACCGGCTCGAACACGGCGTCGTAGTCGGCAATCGAGCGGCCGGAACGGACCATCGAGCGCCCTGCCCATTCGGTGCGGAAGGACCCCGGCGCGACGGCCGTGACCTTGATGCCAAGGCCGCTGACTTCCTTGGACAGCGCTTCGCTGATGCCTTCGAGCGCGAACTTGCTGCCGTTGTAATAAGCGACGCCGGGCAAGCCCACGTAGCCGGCCATCGACGTGATATTGACGATGTGGCCACGGCGCCGCTGGCGCATGGCTGGCAGCACGGCCTTGATCATGGCCACCGCGCCGAACACGTTGACCTCGAACTGGCGGACCAGCTCGGTCAGCGGCGACTCCTCCAGGATGCCCTCATGGCCGTAGCCCGCGTTGTTGACGAGCACGTCGAGCGGGCCCCAGTCATGTTCGATCCTGCGCACGGCGGGCTCGACGTCATCCAGCCGGCTGACATCCAGGATGACGGCCTTGGCGCGCGTGCTGTGAAGGGCCTCGAACGCGGTGCGATCATCCTCGCGCCGCACGGTGCCGACCACGCGGTGCCCGGCGTCCAGCGCCGCCTCGGCAAAGGCGCGGCCCAGGCCGCCGCTGACGCCGGTGATGAGAAAGGTCTTCTTGATGGTCTTCATTGCAGACTCCACGGACTCCAGGTAGGGGCTGGCGCCGCCCAAGGCGGTTTATCGGCTGTCCTGCGCACCGGGGGCTGAAGCGGCATTCGACTGCTTGCGAATCTCGGTGGTCGTCCGGCCCCCGAAACCCCAGTTGTCGGTATCCACCTCTTCGATTGCGATGTGCGTCCATTCGGGCGGTTTGTGCAGCACGCGCTCCAGGGTCTCGGTCACTTCCTTGATGACCTGGGCTTTCTGCTCGGCGGTGGTTCCCTCGCGGGTAATGCGAATGCTGACGAAAGGCATGGCGGCCTCCTGCATGGATTGACGTTTCGAGATGAGAGCAATGGATTCCGGGCCGCGGCAGGACACACGTCCGGCCGCGGCTGCCGGCTTCAGCGGCCTGCGCTGAAGCCGCCGTCCACCGGCAGCACGGTGCCGGAGACAAAGTCGGCCTTGGCCAGGTAGAGCACGGCGTCGCTGATCTCGGCGATGTTGGCGATGCGGCCCAGCGGGTGCAGGCTGCCGAGTGCCGCATGGGTTTCGGCGGCATGCATCGGGGTGTCCACGACACCCGGGGCGACCGCGTTGACCGTCACGCCGTGGGGCGCCAGTTCCAGCGCCAGCGCGCGCGTGGCCTGGTTGATGCCGCCCTTGAGGGCCACGGCCAGCAGCGCTGGCACACCGCCGTGCGGCTGAAGCGCCAGGGACGCGGTGATGTTGATGATCTTGCCGCGCTTGCGTTCACTCATGTGCCTGGCCGCTTCCTGCGACGGATACAGCACGCCCTTCAGGTTGGTGGAGATCTGCTCCTCCACTTCGTCCGGCGTGAACTGCACGAACGGCTTGGCCGTGAAGATGCCCGCGTTGTTCACCAGCACGTCGACCTTGCCGTACTTGGCAATGGCCTGCGCGAAAACCTGGCGCGCCGATTCGGGCTTGCCGACGTCGCCCGCGACGCCCAGGAAGCGCTCGCCGGCATTCAGCTGTTCAGCGGCGGCTTGCAGGCGCTCGGTGGAACGGCCGGTGCCAACGACGTTGTAGCCCGCCTTGAGGAAGGCTTCGGCCAGGCCCAGGCCGATGCCGCTGGTGGCGCCGGTGATGATGACGGTGTTGTCGGTGCTGTGGGTGTTGTGGGTGTTGCTCATGATGGTCCTCCGATGGATCCAGGTTCAGGTTCAGGGTCCGGTGTCGGACTCCAAAGCCGTCACCGGTGTGGAGGTACTATATTGCTGCTGTAGAACGCAAAAAACGGGGTTTCCTGCACTTTTCCTATTACATCGTGTAAAGAATATGCACCGGCAATTCGACGACATCCTGCTCGGCAGCATCGAGCTGTTTTGCCTGGCCGCCGAGGCCGGCAGCTTCACGGCGGCCGCCAATACCGCAGGCGTCACGCCTGCGGCCGTCAGCCGCGCGA
>NZ_BAAILO010000036.1:58699-130234 GCF_054589115.1 Cupriavidus sp. 8B
GGGCGTGCGCCTGTTCGTGCGCTCCACGCGTAGCATCCGGCTGACTGAAGGTGGCAAGGAATACTTCGAGCAATGCCGCGCCGCGCTCAATCAGCTGGTCGAAGCCGAGCGCAAGGTCACCGGCGAGCAGGTGCAGCCCTCGGGCACGATCCGCATCAGCGCGCCGACCACTTACGGGCACCATCGCCTGTTGCCGCTCCTGCCCGCGTTTCGCGCCAAGTACCCGCTGATCAAGGTGGAAGCACATATCAGCAACCGCAACGTCGACTTCCATGAGGAAAACTTCGACGTGGCGATCCGCTTCCGCGCGCAGCCGGACTCGCTGATGGTCTCCCGGCACCTTGAAGACGCGGCACTGGTGGTGGTCGCGAGCCCCACCTATCTGAAGCGCGCAGGGATACCCAAAACGCTGTCGGACCTGGACCAGCACGAGTGCATCCAGTTCGATCTACCGAGCAGCGGGCGGCAGATCTCGTGGCTGTTCAAGGAAGGGGGGCACGAGAAGGAGATCTTCTCGACGGGCAACTACATGTGCGCGGAAGACGTGCTGGCCGGCGTGACGCTGGCCAAAGCGGGCGCAGGGCTGTTCCAGACCTACCGATTCGTCGTCGAGCGGGACCTGGCGCAAGGCGAGCTGGTCGAGGTCCTGCAAGCTTTTGCCGGGCGCATGCGCCCCGTCAGCCTGATGTATCCGCACGGCCGTTTGCTGCCATTGCGCGTGCGGGCGTTCGTCGAGTTCATGATGGAACAAGCGCGAGGGCCAACTGCTGATCAAAGCGGGGCTCGCCGACGTTGAAGTCCGGCGCAGGCGTAGCAAGAGCGCTCGCGTGCAATCTCGCGCTGGTGTAGCTCTTCACCTTGGGCGAGCGCCCACCCTCTCCCCCGGCCCCTCTCCCATTTCATGGGAGAGGGGAGCAAACCAGCGCATTGCATCGTCTCGCTCTCGCATCGGGCTCGGGCAGCTAGCGCTTTCTCCCGTTTGGAGAGTGGCGCGATGGCGTCCCGGCGACGGGGCAGAACGAGTGTTGGCAGATCAATGGAGCTGGAGCGAGAGCAACCGCCTGGCCAGATCTTTGCATGGGTGCATCAGCCTTTCGTGTGGGTCCTCCATCCGAACGCATGCCGGCCACGCCTCCCAAAACAAATTACACTTCACCCCATCAGATCAGGTCGCGAGGACAGCGGCCACGGGAGACAGGATGGACCTGTTCATGTCGATGGAGGCCTTCGTGCGGGCCGCGGAGGCGCAGAGTTTTGCCAGTGCCGCGCGCCAGTTGGGCGTCGCCAAATCCGTGGTGACCACGCGCGTCAAGCAACTGGAAGAGCATTTCGGCGTGCCGCTCTTTCATCGTTCGACACGGGCGGTGCGCCTCTCGGAACTCGGTGAGACCTATTACCGCGATTGCGCCGAACTGGTCAACAGGGTCCACGATCTGTCGGGGCGCTCGCGCGGCGAGCCCCACTCGCTATCCGGCACGCTCAACATCCACGTGCTGCCCGGTTTCGCTCTTGGGCATTTCTCGCAGACGCTGATCGAATTTCGCGCGGCGTACCCGCGCGTGGAGTTCGTCGTCACGGTCAACGACCGGGTTATCGATCCGGTTCAGGAGGGTTTCGATCTCGCGCTCCAGATCTATCCGCCGGCGTCGAACCTGCTCGTCGAGCGGCGGCTGTTTCCGGTGCGCGGCGTGCTGTGCGCGGCGCCCGGTTACCTGAAGGAAGAGCCCGTGATCGAGACACCGCTCGATCTGCTGCGGCACGACTTTGCGCGCTACTCCTACTACCCGTGGGGCGACAAGTGGCCGCTGATGCGGGGCAACGAGTGCTTCGAAATCGCCCTTAATCCGGTGCTGAAAACCAATAGCGTGCATCTTCTGCTCGAGTTCGCGCGAGCCGGCGCGGGCGTGGTCTATCTGCCGACGATGGTCGCCGCCGCCGATCTGCTCGAGCGGCGCCTGGAGCGCGTGTTGCCGGAGTATGCGGCGCCGCCGTTGTGGCTCTCGGCCGTCTACCCGGCGTCGCATCGCTCGACGACCAAGGTGAAGGCGTTTGTCGATTTCCTGCGCACACGCTACCCGCGCGAGCCACAGTGGGACAAGGCGCTAGGCATTGCGCCGCCGGACGACGAGACGAAGAGCGTCGGCGAGGAACTGGCCGAAGATTGAGCTTCGGCCTGCCTCCTGGGGTTACCCTCTAGGTACTTTCCCTGGGGCCCTTTTGACGCACCCATGGTTCGCGATTCCCGACCCTCGGATCATTGCTGTCCAGCCTGTCGCCACTTAATCTTCGATGCAAGCAACAACGCATTCAAGGATCAACGGAGGCAGACATGCAACAGACCTGGTTCGGCAGCCTGGACAATTTTCGGAAGGGCTCCATCGAAATCATCAAGGGCAAGCCGGAGCATTACGCGATGTCGAACGTGTTCGAAGTCGCGAGCCGCGCGCAGCCCTATCAGAAAGTCGTGGTCGGCAAGAATCTCAAGTACGTGATCGAGACGCTGCGCGCGGAAGGTTCGTCGCCGTGGTTTGCTGCATCGCACGATGAGTTCGCGGTCGTGCTCGACGGCGAGATCGACGTGTACTTCATCAAGCCCTCGGGCGGGCCGCTCGTCGATGCAAAGACGGAAGGCACGGTGCGCCTGGACGGCGAGCCGGCGGGCCAGCCGATGGGCTACGTGCGCCTCAGGCGCGGCCATCAGGCGCTGCTGCCGGCGGGTGCCGCGTACCGCTTCGAAGCGGTGACGAAGGGCGTGCTGCTCGTGCAAACGATCCTTGGGCAATGCTCGGTCGAGAAGTGGGCCGAAATCTGCATCCAATGACCCTTTCTACGCGATCTACGCGACCTATCAACGACTGGAGTCAATCATGGACAAAGTAACCGGGCTGCAAAACGTCACCGCGACCGAGCCCGATCCGACCACCGGCTATCGCGTCTTCCATCTCGGCGATTTCGAGTTCAGCCGCGATGCGTATTTCGCCACCGTCAAATGGCCTGCGAACGGCCAGACGCGTTCGCACCAGATGCACGCCGACGACTTCCTGCGCGCGATGATGCGCGACGTGGCGTGGGGCTTCTTCTACGGCTGGGTCAATTTCGACGAAGTGATCGGCACGCGCAATCACTACGGCAAGGTCGACATGTATGCGGGCTCGTACAACGCGAGCTACAAGGATGCGGGCATCGATCATGCGCAGCAGTTCGATACGCCGCTCATCATGGCAACGTTCAAGGCGATCCTGCGGGACTGGGTCAACGAAGGCTTCGACCCCTTCGCCGCGCCCGAGGAAACCGGCTCCGCGTTCGGCGCGAAACATGGCGACAACATCGCGGCAATCGAGCGCACGCGCATCGCCACCAAGCGCATGCCGGGCCTCGAAGGTGATTCGCCGTTGCGCGACGACCTGCCGGTCAATCGCCAGTTTGCGGACGTGGTCCAGGACGAGCCGGAGATTCATGCGGAGCCGGGCTTCGAGGGCGCGCTGCATGCGTTCAGCCTGTTCAAGTATCTGTCGCGATCGGATGTGACCTGGAATCCGTCGGTCACGTCGGTCTGCCAGCAGAGCCTGTTCTGCCCGACCACCGAGGAATTCGTGCTGCCGGTGTTCCACGGCAACGACCGCGTCGAGTGGTTCCTGCAACTGTCCGACCAGATCATCTGGGACGTCGCCGACAAGGATAGCGGCGAGCCGCGTGCACGCATCACGATGAACGCGGGTGACATCGCCGCCATGCCCGCCGACATCCGTCACAAGGGCTATTCGCAGAAGCGTTCGATGTTGCTGGTCTGGGAGAACGCCACGCCCGATCTGCCGAAGCGCTACGAAAGCGGCGAGCTGCCGCCCTACCCGATCCAGATCTAACTCTCCGGCATTCCCCCGATCGTCGATCGAACGGCGCCAGACCGCTGGCGCCGCGGGGGATGTCACGTCCAGGTTTTACCGTTTTACTGTTTTCCTAGTGCAGGACCAACATGCAAACTCAACTCTTCATCGGCGGCCGCTTCGTGCCGGCTGCAAGCGGCGAAACCCTCGCCACCCTGAATCCTCACGACAACTCGGTGATCGCCGACGTTGCGATGGCCGGAGCCGCCGATGTGGACCGCGCCGTCGCGGCCGCGAAGGCGGCGTTTCCGAAGTGGAGCAATCTCGCCGCGATGGAGCGCGGCCGGCTGCTGCTGAAGCTGGCCGATGCGATCGAGGCGAATGCCGACGCGCTGGCCCGGCTCGAATCGCTCGACACCGGCCATCCGATTCGCGATACGCGCAATCTCGACGTGCCGCGCACGGCCGCCACGTTCCGCTATTTCGGCGGCATGGCCGACAAGTTCGAAGGTTCGGTGATTCCGGTCGAGCAGGGCTTCCTGAACTACCTGACGCGCGAGCCGGTGGGCATCGTCGGGCAGGTGGTGCCGTGGAATTTCCCGCTGATGTTCACGAGCTGGAAGATGGCGCCGGCGCTCGCCGCCGGCAACTGCGTGATCATGAAACCGGCGGAACTGACGCCGCTGTCGAGTCTTGCGATTGCCGAGCTGATGGCGGAGGTGGGGTTTCCCGCCGGCGTCGTCAATATCCTGCCAGGGTTCGGCAATGTGGCCGGTCAATACATCGCGGAGCATCCTGAGATCAGTAAGATCGCTTTTACGGGTTCGACCGCGGTGGGCCGCAAGATTGTGCAGGCATCGAGCGGCAACCTGAAGAAGGTGCAGCTCGAACTCGGTGGCAAAGGCGCGAACATCGTATTCGGCGACGCCAACATCGATGCCGTTGTGCAAGGGTCTGCATTCGCGATCTTCCACAACCAGGGACAGGCGTGCATCGCGGGTTCGCGGATGATCGTGCATGAGTCGATCGCCGACGAGGTGCTGGAGAAATTCACTGCGTTGAGCCGCACGATCAAGATCGGCGATCCGCTCGACCCATCGACCGAGATGGGCCCGCTCACGTCGCGCCAGCATCGCGACCGCGTGCTGTCCTACGTGGACATTGCGCGGGAGCAGGGCGGCCGCGTGCTGGCCGGCGGCAAGGCACCGGAGGCGGCGGCGCTGGCGAACGGCTGCTACGTGGAGCCGACCATCGTCGCGGCGAAGCCAGAACATCGGGTGTCGCAGGAAGAGGTGTTCGGTCCGTTCATGACCGTCACCACGTTCCGCACGGACGAGGAAGCGCTCGCCATCGCGAACGGCACCGAGTACGGTCTCGGCGCGGGTCTCTGGACTCGCGATCTGCAACGCGCGCACCTGGTGGCCCGCGAGATCCGCGCCGGCATGGTGTGGATCAACTGCTACAAGCGCGTCAGCCCAGGATCGCCGTTCGGCGGTGTCGGCGCAAGCGGCTATGGCCGCGAGATGGGCTTCGAAGCGATGCGCGAATACACGCAACCCAAGTCGGTCTGGGTCAACGTGGATGCGCAGATACCGCCTTACTATCCGCGCTAAACCGCGCTAAACCGCGCTAAACCGCGCTGAACCGCCATGAACCCCTTCGTCTACAACGGCTTGCCATCGCGCGTGGTGTTCGGCGCGGGCAGTCTCGACCGGTTGGGCCGCGAGATCGAGTTGCTCGGCGCGACGCGCGCGCTCGTGCTGTCCACCCCGCAGCAGCGCGCGCAGGCGGAAGCGCTGGCCGCGCAACTGGGCGCGCGTGCGGCCGGCGTCTTCGCCGAAGCCGTCATGCACGTGCCGGTCGAGACCGCCCGCCAGGCGCGCGCTTTCGCAGCACAGGTCGGCGCCGACTGCGCGATCGCGATCGGCGGTGGATCGACGACCGGGCTCGGCAAGGCCATTGCGCTCGAAACGTCGCTGCCGATCATCGCCATCCCGACCACTTATGCGGGTTCCGAGATGACGCCGATCTACGGCCTCACCGAGGGCGGCGTGAAGAAGACCGGGCGCGACCTGCGCGTGCTGCCGAAGACGGTGATCTACGATCCGGCGCTGACGACCTCGCTGCCGCCCGCGCTGTCGCTCACCAGCGGCATCAATGCCATCGCCCATGCGGCGGAAGGACTGTACGCGCAGGACGCCAACCCGATCATCAGCCTGATGGCGGAAGAGGGCATCCGGGCACTGGGAGACGGTCTTCCACGCGTGATGGACGAGCCAGCCGATCTCGCCGCGCGCTCGGACTGCCTGTATGGCGCATGGCTGTGCGGCGCCGTGCTCGGCAGCGTCGGCATGGCGCTGCACCACAAGCTATGTCACACGCTAGGCGGCACGTTCAATCTGCCGCACGCGGAGACGCACACGATCGTGTTGCCGCATGTGCTGGCTTACAACCGCGGCGCCGCCCCTGAGGCGATGAAGCGCATCGCCCGGGCCCTGCGCGCCGACGATGCCGCGCAGGCGGTGTTCGATCTCGCGCACAACCACGGCGCGCCGACTGCCCTAAAGGACATCGGCCTCACCGCGGCGGATCTGGACGTGGCGCTCGATCTCGCCTTGAAGAATCCGTACTGGAACCCGCGGCCGGTCGAACGCGCACCGCTGCGAGCGTTGCTGGAAGCCGCCTTCGAGGGGCGACCACCGACGTAGCTGCACGCACTGACACATCGACACATCGACACATCGACACAAAAAAACAGGAGACAACCATGGACGGACATTCCTTCGATGCCGGACGCCGCCGCTTCGTCACGCTGGCGGCGGGCGGCGCGCTCGCCGCCTCGACCTCGGCGCTGTCGCCGCTGGTGTTCGCAGCCGGCCCGCGTACCTTGAAGATCGGCTACGTATCGCCGCAAACTGGCCCACTCGCGCCGTTCGGCGAAGCCGATCGCTTCACGATCCAGCAGATGCAGACGGCGCTGAAGAGCGGCATCGTGATCGGCGGCAAGCCGTACCCGGTATCGATCGTGGTCAAGGACAGCCAGTCGAATCCGAATCGCGCCGGCGAAGTGGCGAACGACCTGATTCTCAAGGACAAGGTCGACATCATGCTGGTGTCGGGTACGCCTGAGACCGCGAATCCCGTCAGCGATGCGTGCGAACTGAACGAGATGCCGTGCGTGTCGACCGTGGTGCCGTGGCAGCCGTGGTTCTTCGGCAGGAAAGGCGATCCGAAGAAGGGCTTTCGTTTTACCTATCACTTCTTCTGGGGATTGGAGGACGTGATCGCCGTCTACACCGGCATGTGGCAATCGGTGCAGACCAACCGTAGCGTGGGCGCCCTGTTCCCGAACGACGGCGACGGCAACGCATGGGGCGATGCCAAGCTTGGGTTTCCGCCCGTGCTGGCGCAAAAGGGTTTCACCCTGAAAGACCCGGGTCGTTTCCAGAGCATGACGCAGGACTTCTCCGCGCAGATTTCGGCATTCAAGCAGGCGAATGCGCAGATCGTCACCGGCGTCGTGATCCCGCCCGACGCCAAGAACTTCCTGGTCCAGGCGCGCCAGCAAGGCCTGAAGCCCAAGGTGATCTCGATCGGCAAGGCGCTGTTGTTTCCGACCTCGATCGAAACGCTGGGCGATCTCGGCGACGGTCTGTCGACCGAGGTGTGGTGGTCGCCGTCGCATCCGTTCAAGTCGTCGCTGACGGGACAGAGTGCGCGGCAGGTCGCCGACGATTACGAGCGCGTGACGTCGAAGCAGTGGACGCAGCCGATCGGCTTCGCGCACGCCCTGTTTGAAATCGCGGTCGATGCGTTGAAACGCGCCAAGGATGTCGACTCGAACGAAGCGATTCGCGACGCGGTCGCGTCGACCAAGCTCGATACGCTGGTCGGCCATGTCGCGTGGGGCAGCGGCCCGGTGAAGAATGTTGCGAAGACGCCACTCGTCGGCGGCCAGTGGGTGAAGGGCCAGAAGCATCGCTTCGACCTGGCGATCGTGAACAACCAGCTCGCGCCGACCGTGCCGCTAAGCGGCCCGCTCAAGCTGATCGCGTGACCTGTGCGTGGAGAACTGCCATGAGCCCTGTCCTGAAACTGACCGGCGTCTCGAAGCGCTACGGCGCGTTGCTGGTCACCGACGATATCAGCTTCGCGGTCGAGCGCGGGGAGACCTACGGCATCCTCGGCCCCAACGGTGCCGGCAAGACGACGCTGTTCAACCTCGTCAGTGGCGACGTGCGGCCCGATAAGGGTGGCATCGAGTTCGACGGTGCCGACGTCGGGCACCTGCCGCCGCATCGCCGCTGCGCGGCTGGCATTGGCCGCTCATATCAGGTGCCGCGGCCGTTCGGCGGCATGACCGTGTTCGAGAACCTGCTGGTGGGAGCGACGTTCGGCGGTCAGCTGACGGAGCACGCCGCTTACGAGGTTTGCGTCGACGTGCTGGAGCGCACCGGCCTCAAGGCCCGCGCCAACCAGCTGGCCGGAACGCTCGGCCTGCTCGATCGCAAACGCCTGGAGCTGGCGCGGGCGCTCGCCACGCAGCCGCAATTGCTGTTGCTCGATGAGATCGCGGGCGGCTTGACCGAACCCGAAACGCATGAACTCGTCGATGAAATCCGCCGGGTGAAGGAGCACGGCGTGACCATCGTGTGGATCGAGCATGTCGTGCATGCGCTGCTCGCGGTGGCCGACAGGCTGTTGGTCATCAACTTCGGCAAGCGGCTCGCCGAAGGACTGCCCGCCGCCGTGATGGAGGATCCAGAGGTGCGGCGGGTGTATCTCGGACTGGAGGCATGACCATGTCGACACTATTGGAGACGCGCGGCCTGACCGCGTTCTATGGCGATTTCCAGGCGCTGTTCGGGATCGACGTGACGGTGGCGCAAGGCGAAGTGATCGCGCTGATCGGCTCGAACGGCGCGGGCAAGTCGACCTTCCTCAAAGCGGTGGCCGGGCTGCTGCGCGCGCGCGCCGACCAGATCCTGTACCGCGGCGAACCGCTCGGCGGGGCGGCTGCGGAGGGCATCGTCGGCAAGGGCATCGCGCTGGTGCCGGAAGGGCGACGTCTGTTTGCGAGCCTCACGGTCGAAGAAAACCTCCTGCTCGGCGCGTATTGCAAGCGGCCCGGACGGTGGAATTTGCAAACCGTCTATGCGCTGTTCCCGGCGTTGCGGGAACGCCGCCACCACGCCGCCACGGCACTGTCGGGCGGTCAGCAGCAGATGGTTGCCATCGGCCGCGCGTTGATGAGCAACCCGGATCTGCTGATGTGCGACGAACTCTCGCTCGGTCTCGCCCCGGTCATTGTGCGCGAGATCTATGCGGCGTTGCCCGAGATTGTCGCGGGCGGCATGAGCGCGATCGTGGTCGAGCAGGACGTGCAGCTTGCACGCCGCGTGTCGTCGCGCTTCTATTGCTTCCAGGAGGGGAGGGTGTCGCTGTCGGGCGTGTCGGCCAACGTCTCCGACGAGGCGATCACGCAGGCGTACTTCGGAGCCGTCGCATGAATACCTTGATCAACATCGTCGTCCAAGGCGTGCTGCTGGGCGCGCTATATGGGCTCTTCGCCATGGGCCAGTCGCTGGTGTTCGGCGTGATGCGGCTGACCAATACCGCGCACGGCGACTTCATCGTGCTGCTGGTCTTCGTGCTGTTTGCGCTGACGGGCCTGGCGCATCTGCCGCTCGCCGCCGCGATCGTGCTGCTGCTCGTGATCGCATTCGGTGCGGGCTACGCGGTGCAATACACCATCCTCAACCGGGTCAGCAGCCGCGACCCGCTGCCCTCGCTGATCGTCACCTTCGGGCTGTCGATCGTGATCCAGAACGTGCTGCAGCAGGTGTTTTCCGCGGACCCGCGCTCGATCGCGACGGGTAGCTTCGAAGCGAAGAGCATCACGCTCGCGGGCGGCATCACGCTCGGCTATCTGCCGCTCGTCGCGCTGGCCGCAACCATCGCGCTGGCGTTCGCGATGCAATGGCTGTTCGGCCGAACGCCGCTCGGCCGGGCTTTTCGGGCGACCTCCGACGACCGCGAGATTGTCCAGTTGATGGGCGTCTCGTACCGCCGCACCTACGCGCTGGCGATGGGCATTGCGTTCGTGCTGATTGCCGTCGCCGCCGCGCTCTATTCGATGCGCACCGCGGTCTCCCCGACGGATGGACCGGCCTTGCTGCTGTACGCGTTCGAGGCCGTGATCATCGGTGGGATGGGCTCCTTCTGGGGGACGTTCGTGGGCGGCATGGCGCTGGGCATCGCGCAACAGGCGGGCTTTTACTTCGACCCTGGCTGGGGCATCTGGCTCGGCCACGTGGTGTTTCTTGCCGTGCTGGTGGCCCGGCCGCAGGGCTTGCTGCCCAAAACCGCATAGAGGTATCGACATGACCACGTACTTGAACAGACCTGCGCCAGGCTTCGAGGTGCAGCGCGCGACCCGCGCGAGCCGGGTGGCCGTAGCCGGCTTGCTGATCGTCGCACTGGCGGTCGCCAGCGCGCCCTGGTGGGCCGGACGCGATGCGTTGCGCGATTTCGTGCAGCTTGCGTCGTATCTCGTCTTCGCGATGATGTGGAACCTGCTCGCGGGGTACGGCGGCATGGTGTCGATCGGCCAGCAGGCGTTCTTCGGCATCGGCGGCTATGGGATGTTGATACTCGCGAACTATTGCGGCGTCTCGCCGTTCATCGCGGTGCCGCTCGCCGCGGGAATCGCCACTGTCGTGGCGATTCCGGTGTCGCTGGTGGCGTTCCGTCTCGAAGGCGGGTACTTCGCGATCGGCACGTGGGTGATCGCCGAAGTGTTCCGCCTGAGCGTGGCGAACGTGTCGGTGTTGGGCGGCGGCTCGGGCACCAGCCTGACCGCGCTGCGGGACGTGCCGCGCGCGCTGCGCGAGTCACTCACGCTCTGGCTCGCGCTTGCCATCGTCGCGGCCGCAGTCGGTCTGCTCTACGTGTTCCTGCGCTCGAAGGCTGGCCTTGCGTTGACCGCGATGCGCGACAACGCGGTTGCGGCCAGCAGCCAGGGCGTGGATGTGAAGCGCGTGCGGCTCATCGTCTATCTGGTATCGGCATGCGGCGCGGCCCTGGCGGGCGGCCTGTATTTCCTTGGCAACCTGCGCATCTCGCCTGACGCTGCGTTCTCGGTGAACTGGACCGCATTCGGCATCTTCATCGTGATGATTGGCGGTTTGGGGACGCTCGAAGGGCCGATAGTCGGCGCGCTGATCTTCTTCGTCTTGAACAAGTTCCTGTCCGACTACGGCACCTGGTACCTGATCGGGCTCGGGGTCCTGGCCATTGTCGTGACGATGTACTTTCCGCAGGGCCTGTGGGGCTTCGTGTCACGCCGCTTTGGCCTGCAACTGTTCCCGGTGGGCCGGCGCGTGGTGTTCGACGAGACCGCGCCGCCGCAGAAGCGATCGCCCGGCGGCATGGCGGACTCGCTCGATACGCCGCCGGCCACGCATCGTGCATGAGGTGAGCGATGAACACGGCCATTTCCGAACGGCAGCCAGGCTTCCTGTGCGCGCTCGACGACATTCCCGACGGCGGAGCGCTGGAAATTCCGGCCGAGCAGGCCGGCGTGCCTGGCATCGTCTTGCTGCGCCGCGGCGATGACGCCTGGGCGTATCGCAACGTCTGCCCGCATTTTTCGATTCCGCTGAACTACGAGCCGAACACGTTCTGGGCCTATGACCCCGGCTTGCTGATGTGCGCGCATCACAGCGCGATGTTCCGCTTCGAGGACGGGCTGTGCGTGGACGGGCCATGCGAGGGCGCGGCACTCACGCCGGTTGCCATATGCATCGAACAAAGACAGATCTTCAACCACGACAAGAGCGGACAGGCCTGAAGAATGCGCGGCGCGCCTCGATATCCGCGGACGCTTGCGGGAAGTGCGCTACGACTTCGTCCTGGCCGGGGAGGGGCAATGATGGGTTACTACTTCGCGGTATTCGCCACCGACAAGCCAGGCATTGGCGCCGTGCGCGAGCGCGTGCGCCCGGCGCACCGGGCCTACCTGCGGGCGCCATCCGCCCAGCGGGTGATCGTGCGGCTGGGCGGGCCGACGCTCACCGAAGACGGTGCCGGCATGAACGGCACCCTGCTGGTGGTGGAAGCCGAGGCGCTGGCCGACGTGGAGCGCTTTGTCAACGCGGATCCCTATGTGCGCAACGGCATCTTTGAGCGCGTTGAAATCCGCCCGTGGCAATGGGGGTTGGGAAATCCGGACAAACCAGCATGAGCGGCACCGATGCAACGCTTCGTACCGTCGCCGAGAGTGCGGCGGCGACGCGCCGCGCAAACCAAAAGAACCCATATCGGGACACCACAATGGAGGAAGCAATGAAGTGCTCACGGATTGAATGGCGCATTGCCTTGCGCCGCGGCGTGTTGGCCTCCACCCTAGCCGCCGCCGCGGGCGGCGCAACGGCCACCGAAAACGGCGGCTCCATCTACCCGATGGGCGCGGAGAACTACATGACCGGCGCGCTGCCGCCGCCGGGCCTCTACGGCATGGTATTCCTGAACCGCTACGAGGCGGATTCACTTCGGGACAACAACGGCAATCGCGTGCCCCTGGACTTCAGTGTCCGCGCCAACGCGATCTCGCCACGCCTCGTGTGGGTGCCCGGCGTGAAAGTGCTGGGTGGCGACGTGGTGCTGCACACGATCCTCCCGCTGGTGAACCTGCGGGTGCAGGCCGGCAACGCCAGCCAGACCAAGACAGGCATCGGCGACATGGTGTTCGGGACCGGCCTTGGCTATCACTACAGCCAGAACCTGCACGCCGTGTTTGGCGTGGACGTGTTCGCCCCCACCGGCCAGTACAACAAGAACGATCTGGCCAATATCGGCCGCAACTATTGGGCCGTCCAGCCGCTGGCGAATTTCTCCTACGTGGATCCCACCGGCCTGAACGCCGATATCAAGGCGATGTACACCTACAACTTCAAGAATCCTGCGACCAATTACAAATCGGGGCAGGAATTCCACTTCGACTACGCATTGGGATGGGGCGTAGGCGGCGGGTGGGTGCTCGGTGCGGGCGGCTATGCCTATTGGCAGGTCAGCGATGACAAAGTCAACGCCCAGACGGTGCCGGACAACAAGGGACGCGCCTTCGCAATCGGCCCCTCGCTCAAGTACGACAGCGGCAAAGGCTGGTTCGTCACGGCGAAATGGCAGAAGGAACTGGGCGTGCGCAACCGGGCGCAGGGCAACGCGTTCTGGGTCAAGGTGGTGTTTCCTTTGTGAGCTTCCATGCAAACGGTGGTGCCCGGTTCCCGTATCAGTCCAAGCTGAGTTGCGACGTTCTGAAGGTTTTCTCCCAGCGTGCACGTTCTGCCGTGACAAAGGCTGCGAACTCCACTTGCGACTGCCCGCCCGGAATGCCGCCGATCTGTTTGATTTGCGCAATCAGGTCGCGATCGCGCATCACTGCAACAAGGTTTTCCTGCAGCTTTCCGGCAATCTCCGGCGGTGTCTTGGCTCCCACGAAGATGCCTATCCAGGCCGTCGACAGGAAGTTCTCCACGCCGGCTTCCGCCATGGTCGGCACATCCGGCAGGCTGGGCATGCGCTGTGCGGCGGTCACAGCGAGCGGACGCAGCTTGCCAGCCCGGATATGCGGCAACGCCTGCGTCAGATTATCGAACTGGAAGGCCGTTTCGCCGGCCAGCAATGCCGTCGTTGCTGGCGTGGAACCGCGATAGGGAACGTGAATGGCATCCGTTCCGGTGCGCATCTTGAAAAGCTCGCCGGTGAGATGGCTCGTTTGGCCAATCCCCGCGGAGCCGAATGACAGCTTGCCTGGTTGCGACTTCATTTGCGCGATCAGGTCGGCTACGCTCCTGATCGAGGATTGCGCGTTGACGACCAGTACATTGGGAAAGGAGATGACATCGGTCATCGCGATCAGATCTTCCGGCTTGTATGAAAGGTTCTTGTAGGCACTGTAGTTGATGGCCTGCGGTCCGACATTCCCGCTAAGAAGCGTGTATCCGTCAGCTGGTGCGCGCAGCGCTGCTTGCGTGCCGATGATGCCTCCGCTACCGGGACGATTGTCAACCACGACTGGCTGACCGAGGCGGGCGCTGAGTTTTTGCGCAAACAAGCGGATAGGAATGTCGATGGTGCCGCCTGCTGCGCCCGGCACGATGATGGTAAGCGGCCGCCTGGGCCAGGCTGCATCGGGCTGCGCTGAGGCGGCCGTTGGAATGACCATCGCAGCAAACTGGGGCAGGATTGCGGCCAGCACGAGCGCCAGATGCCTTATCGAACGGTGTGTTTGCATAACCATTGTCTCCTGTCCGTTTTCTCGTGATTGGACGGGGCTCACGCCCCAGGCTGGCGACCGGCGGCGACAAAGCGCCCGAGGTGCGTGGCCGCATTGCCAAGCAGTGCATCATTGGCCATCAGGCGCTTGCTGTAGTGACTGATTGGGGTTTCGTCCTGTAGCCCCACTGCCCCGTGAAGTTGTAGCGCATCAAGTGCGATGGCGCGGCCGGCATGGCCGACCATATACTTGGCGGCGCTGACGCGACGCGAGCGCTCGGATGGCGGCACCGTGCTCCAGCCCGCCACTGCTTCCGCCACCAGGTGGCGCGCGGCGCTCCAGGCACGATATAGATCAACCACGCGATGCTGGAGGGCCTGCTGCTCCGATAGCGTGCGGCCGAACTGCTTGCGCGTCCGCATATACTCGACCGTGATGGCAAGCGAGCGTCGCATCACCCCGACGCTCTCCGCGCACAGCGCTACGGTGGCCAGCGCCAGCGCATCGTCCAGCAGCGCCTCGGCGCAGCCTGGGCCTGCGAGCAGCGCGGCCGCGGGAAGCTCGAGGCCATCCAGGCGCAGATCCGCCGCGCTGCGTCCATCGTGAAGCTGATAGATGCGCATGCCGGTGCCCACGGCGTCGCCCGGCACGTCGAACAGCGCCAGGCCGCCGCCAGCCAGACTCGCCGCCACGAAAATATGCTGCGCCTGGCCTCCGCCCATTACCAGCCGATGGGTCCCGCTCAGCCGCCAGCGTGTGCCCTCCTGCCGCGCCACCACGGTGGCATGATGGCGGTCGTGACGGCTGTAGCCCTCGCCATGGGCGAGCGCGCAGCGCGCCTCGCCGCTGGCAAGCGCAGCCAGTCTGCGATCGCTTGGTTCGCAAGCCTTCGCGCTCAGCAGGATCTGCGTTCCGAGGACCGCGCTCCAGAGCACGGGCTCTACCACCAGCACCTCCCCGAGCGCCTCCATCAGGGGCATGAGATCGGGCACTGCGCCGCCCAGGCCGCCATCCTGCTCAAGCACAAGCAGGCCAGTCAGGCCGAGCCCGGCAAGTGCGTTCCAGCCAGGCATGTCGAAGCCATCGTGGGCGCCCACGATCTCCCGCCTGCGCTCAAATCCGTAGTGCTTGTCCAACCAGCGGCGCAGGGATGCGGACATGACAGCCTGTTGCTCGTCCAGGTGGTCATCGCGCGGACGGTCGATCTCGGTCTGCCCGCTGAAAATCGCCTTGGCGATAATCTGGCGCTGGATCTCGGAAGACCCGCCGGCAAGCGTGATGCCGCGATAGCGCCAGAAGTGCAGAGGAAAGTTCTCTGAGTACGTGCTGGATATCGGCTCAGCATTTGGCTTGCCATGGATCGCGACCGGGTCAAACGGAAGCGCCTCGCAGCCGAGTGCGTCCATCCTGAACAAGTGCAGGTCCTGCAACAGCAGGTTGCCATCGAGCTTGAGCAGCGAAGCCTCAAGTTCCGGGCTACCGCCTTGCTCGGCAAACCTTACGGCCGGCCACCAGGCGGCTTCGAGCGCGCGCATGCGAATGTCCAGCTCGGCATGGCGGCGCGCCAGCAGCGGGTCCTCGATCTGCGGCAGGGGACCCGAGCCCTGCCTACTGGCGAGGGCGGCTACGCTGGCCAGCTCCGCCTTGCAGTCACCCACTCGGGCAACGAACAAGCGCTCGATCACCAGCAGCCCCTTGGCAATGGACCAGCTGGCGTGTTCGGTGCCGACCAGATTGGCCGCCGGCACCCGCACATCATCGAAGAACATCTGGACGTGGAAGTGCGAACCGTTGATGAAGCGAATCGGACGCACCGTCACGCCGGGCGCGCGCAGGTCCATCAACAGCACCGAAATGCCCTCCTGCTTGCGTGGGGCCGCCGGGTCGGTGCGCACCAGCACCAGCGCCCAGTTGGCCCACTGGCCCAGGCTTTGCCAGATCTTGCTGCCATTGACGATCCACGCGTCGCCGTCGCGCCGTGCAACAGTGCGCAGCGAAGCCAGGTCGGAGCCGGCGTCGGGCTCGGAATAGCCTTGCGCCCAGAAGTCGTCAAACGACAGCATGCCGGGCAGCCAGCGCTGGCACTGCTCGGGCGTTCCGTAGCGGATCAGCGTGGGCCCGATGGTATCGATGCCGAGGTTGTCATAGCAGGGCGCGTCGCTGGCCGCCAGTTCTTCCCGGAAAATTGCCTGCTCCATCAGCGACCAGCCTGGGCCGCCATGCTCTCGCGGCCAGCCGGGAGCGGCCCAGCCTCGCGCATGCAGGATGCGCTGCCACCGCACGGCCTGCTCGCGCGTCACCAGGCAATGGGCGCGCGTGGCGGCGCGGATATCGGCCGGCACGGCGTCGCGAAGAAAATCCCGAACCTCGATGCGGAATCGTTCTAGAGGATCGGTGCGGAAATTGTGTGGCATTGGCAGCCCCTGTTGAGAGCAATGGAAGTTCCGTGTTCCTCGCCGCTGCGATTCGCGCGATGCGCCAGGCATGGTGGATGGCCGGGATCATGCCCACGTCAATCTCCGGGTACGGCGGTTGACTCTCATGGTGTCTCCGCGAGAAAAACATGGGCCGGAACCCGCGCAAGTTGCGCATGGCAGAAAGGACTCACTATGTCTGTGCCAACTCCATAAGTCGAAGACAATTTTTCTATGCCCGGCATATTGTTCGCGTTATGGCCAAAGCGGTCGGGCCCCGACGCACGGTAGTAAGATAGCAACCCAAGGCAAACTATCCGGCGCGCGCCCGTTGCATCAGCATGACCATGAAGATCCTCGAATACATCGGCCTCGATACATCCGGCGTCAAGAGCACCTATCGCAAGATCACGGAAGCCATCAGCCGCGGCGATTTCCGCGCGGCACAAGTCAAGAAGCTGACTGGCCCTACGCATGGCAAGTTTTACCGCGCCCGCCTGGACGATGCGAATCGCCTCCTGTTCTCGCTGGTACGCCACGACGGACAGGCCTGCGTGCTGATGCTCGAGGTGATCGAGAACCACGATTATCGGAATAGCCGCTTCCTGCGTGGCGCGGAAATCGACGAAAGCAAGATTCCCGACATCGATGCGGCCGACGCGGCGCGCGAGGCTGAGCCTGTGCGCTACCTGCATCCCGAACGTACCGACATCCACCTGCTGGACAAGCCGATCTCGTTCGATGATGCGCAGGAGGCGGTGTACCGCGAGCTTGCGCCTCTTGTCCTGGTCGGTTCCGCCGGCAGCGGCAAGACCGCGCTGACCCTGGAAAAGCTCAAGCACGCGGAGGGCTCGACGCTGTATGTCACGCATTCAGCTTTCCTTGCCCGCAATGCGCGTGACCTTTATTACGCCAACGGTTTCGAGCATCCAGCCCAGGAGGCGGAGTTCCTCTCCTACCGCGAGTTCGTCGAGTCGATCCGCATGCCGGCAGGCCGGGAGGCAGGCTGGCGCGACTTCTCGGCGTGGTTTGAGCGCCAGCGCCAGCATTTTCGCGATATCGATGGTCACCAGGCCTTCGAGGAGATTCGCGGCGTGATTACCGCCGGGGCGCACGGTGTGCTGACGCGCGACGCCTACCTCGCGCTGGGCGTGCGCCAGTCAATCTTTGCGGCGGACATGCGCGGGCGCATCTTCGACCTGTTCGAGAGGTATCGCAAATGGCTCTCCGACAGCGGCCTCTATGATCTCAATCTGGTGGCGCGGGAGTGGCAATCGCTGGCGCAGCCCCATTACGATTTCATCGTGATCGATGAGGTCCAGGATCTCACCATGGTGCAGCTGGCCCTGGTGCTCAGGACGCTCAGGAAGCCAGGCCAGTTCCTGTTGTGCGGCGACTCCAACCAGATCGTGCATCCGAATTTCTTCAGCTGGAGCCAGGTCAAGAGCCTGTTCTGGCATGACCCGCAGCTCGCGGAGCAACAGGCGCTGCGCGTGCTTGCCGCCAATTTCCGCAACGGCAGCGAGGCCACGCGCGTTGCCAACACGCTGCTCAAGATCAAGCACAGCCGCTTCGGCTCCATCGATCGTGAGAGTAACTTCCTGGTCGACGCGGTGGGCGGCGACGCCGGCCAGGTGCTGCTGCTGCCGGACAAGGACAACGTCAAGCGCGAACTTGACCAGAGCATCCGCCAGTCGACGCAGTGCGCCGTGCTGGTCTTGCGCGACGAGGATAAGGCCGAGGCGAGAAAGCACTTTTCCACGCCATTGCTGTTCTCCATTCATGAAGCGAAGGGGTTGGAGTACGAGAATATCGTGCTCTATCGCTTCGTCTCCGACCAGCGCGGCGAGTTTGCCGAGATCGCGCAAGGCGTCGACAAGCAGGACCTGGCCGCGGATACGCTGGCCTACCGGCGCGCCAAGGACAAAGGCGACAAGTCGCTGGAGGTCTACAAGTTCTTCGTCAACGCGCTATACGTGGCGCTTACGCGCGCGATCAAGAACCTCTATCTGATCGAGTCCGATACCGCGCATCCGCTGTTCGGCTTGCTTGAACTGACGGAGGGCGGCCAGGCCAAGGTCGAAACGCGGCAGGCCACGCTCGAAGACTGGCAGAAGGAGGCACGAAAGCTCGAACTGCAGGGCAAGCAGGAACAGGCCGACGCGATCCGCAGTGGCATCCTAAAGCAGGTGCCGCCGCCCTGGCCGGTGTTCGACCAGGCCAAGGTGCAGGAGCTGCTGTTCAAGGTGTTCCAGGAGCAGTTCCCCGGCTCCAAGCCCAAGCAGCAACTCTACGAGATTGCCGCCAGCCATGACGAGCCTGTGCTCGCAGCGTGGCTCGTGCAGGAGGCCGGCTTTGCCGCTGCGCAGCATTTTTCCGGGCAACGCAGCGGCCTCGCCCGCAAGAGCTTTGCCTCCTATTTCGCCGGCAATTTCAAGGAGGTCCTGCGGCAATGCGAACGCCATGGCATCGAGCACCGCTTGCCAATGAACCAGACGCCGCTCATGGCCGCGGCTGCCGCCGGCAACGTGGCGTTGGCCGAGGCGTTGCTGGAACGCGGCGCGGATCGCGATAACGTTGACCACTATGGCCGCAATGCATTGCACTACGCGATGCTGGAAGCGTTCCGCTCGCCTCAGTTTGCCGCGGGTCCTTTCGCGGCGCTCTACGAATTGCTGGCGCCGCCGAGCGTCGATGTCAACAACGGTGAGCGGCTGGTGCGCATCGACCGGCATTTGTCCGAGTATTTCCTGTTCCAGACGATGTGGGCATTGTTCAAGTCGCGATTTACACACATCCACCGCAGACCCAACGGCGCCTTCGAGACGCAGGCGCTTCTAGAGGCGTGGCAGCACTTGCCCGCCAGCGTGGTGCGGCCGGAGCGCAACAAGCGCCCGCATCTGTCCGGCGTGCTGGCGAGAAACGAGGTGGATCGCGACTATGCGTACAACCGCATGCTGTTCAAGCGTTTCGAGCAAGGCTGGTACCAGTTCAACCCGGCGTTGTCCGTGCGGCGCCAGCAGGAAGGGCAAGAGACCTGGGTGCCGATCTACGAAGCGCTCAACCTGCCATGGATCAACGAATCGTCGTGGGAGAACGTCTGGCGGTACATCGATCTTTACCTGGGGTTGGCCAGATTGCCTGACCGCACCATCCCCATCGCCGCCGAACGTGCCCTGGCGCGGGTGAACGGGATGGCAACGGGCGGGAGAAAATAGACCTGAAGATCTTTGCGAAATCCCGATTGTGCTGATCAATCCGATGTGCTGACGCCCAGGGAGAGCACCGATGGCAAGAAGCAAGAAGACCAGCGCATTTGAAGACGTGTTCGGGATTGCCGCAATGCTGCCCTGGTGGGCGGGCCACTATGCCAAAAATGCAAGCGCATTCCATGACGCGGCTTCCGCCGATTCAATCCTCGCCAAGCTCAGTAGACTTTGCGAGCGAATCAACGGAACAGGGCACTGATAGGTATTGACCTGCCGCACCTCAAGCGGCTGGATTAGGCTTGAGGTGCGGCAGGTCAATACATTCTGTCTAGCCAGAGTGCGGGCGCGACCAAGTTGCCCCAACCCGCAATTTCATATGTGAACAGATCCCAGTGTCGCCAGTGGGCCCAGGCCGGGGCTGCAGCGCAAAGCCGGCTGACGGTCGCGGGCAGGGTAGCTCGGCCCAGACAGTTTCCGGAGACCTTCCCGCCTCTCTCGCGAGCGACTGCAATAGCTGACGACAACGCTCAGACAGCCGCCTTGGCACTTCCCACTCTGGGTCACAAATCGGTCACGATTCCTTCCTATGCTGGCTAGGCTCGGATGCATTGCATCGTTGCGCGAGCGCCCACATCGCCGGAGAGCCATCGTGTCGATCAGCCAGGACAGAAGCCGCAGGCGGCGAAGCAAGGGATTGCCAGTGGCGTGCCGACACGGCCTTGTGGTGTCGGTCATCGCGGTCGGCTCGGCGATCGTCGGCGCGTGCGGCGACCGCGGCAGCGCGCCCACCGCAGTATCTTCTGGCAACACGCAGGGCGCGCAACGCGCACAGGACGCGCCCGCCATGCGCGCGTCAGCGGATGCCCAAGCGGCACCCGAGCCGCCGGCCTCCGCCTCGAGCCAGCCGAACCAACCGTTTGACACCACCGCCGCACCCGCCTCCGGCGGACTCGCTCCGCCTGTGATTCACAGCGCTGACTGACCACGTTTGCGCAGCCTCCACGGACGCATGCCGCCCGCCGGCAGGTTCGTGTCCTTCCTCCCCACCTATTTCGCCGGAAGACCGCATATGACATCCAACAGCCGACGTGAATTTCTGCGCTCTGCCGCCCAGGCGGCGGGAGCCGCCGCCGCGATGGGCGTACTGCCCGAGGGCATTCGCAATGCGCTAGCGATCCCTGCTCACGATGCAAGCCGCAGCATCGAGGATGTGAAGCACATCGTTGTGCTGATGCAGGAGAACCGCTCCTTCGATCACTATTTCGGCACGCTCAAGGGCGTGCGTGGTTTTGGCGACAAGCGCACCATCACGCTGCCCAACGGCAAGCCGGTGTGGTACCAGCCGGTCGCCGCGGGCGCCGGCTATGTGTTGCCGTTCCGGCCCAGTGCGCCGGACCTGGGCATGCAGTTCCTGCAGGATCTGCCGCACGACTGGAATACCACGCACACGGCGTGGAACGGTGGCCGCTACGATCAATGGGTGCCGAGCAAGGGAACGACGACGATGGCGTACCTGACACGCCAGGACATCCCGTTCCACTACCAGCTCGCAGACGCATTCACGATCTGCGACGCCTATCATTGTTCCGGGATGACGCCGACGGATCCGAACCGCTATTACATGTGGACCGGCGGGCTTGGCAATGACGGCAGCGGCGGCGGGCCCGTGATCGACAACGCGGAGGCCGGCTACGGCTGGTCGACCTATCCGGAAGTGCTGGAGCGCGCGGGCATCTCGTGGAAGATCTATCAGGACATCGGCACCGGGCTGGACGCCAAGAACTTCTGGGGCTGGACGGATAACGCCTACATCGGCAACTACGGCGATAACGCGCTGCTCTATTTCAACCAGTACCGCAACGCGCAGCCGGGCAGCGCGCTCTATGAAAAGGCTCGTACCGGCACCAACGTTTCGGCAGGCGAAGGCTATTTCGACATCCTGAAGCGCGACGTGCAGAACAACACGTTGCCGCAGGTGTCGTGGATCGTGGCGCCGGAGGCTTACACGGAGCATCCGAACTGGCCCGCCAATTATGGGGCGTGGTACATCGATCAGGTGCTGCAAGTCCTGACGTCGAATCCCGAGGTATGGAGCAAGACCGCGCTCTTGGTCACCTACGACGAGAACGACGGCTTCTTCGATCATGTGGTGCCGCCGTTTGCGCCGGCGTCGAATGCGAACGGCTTGTCGACGGTAGACACGACTGGCGAGATCTACCCGGGGGACGCCAAGAATCTGGCCGGGCCCTATGGTGTCGGGCCGCGTGTGCCGATGATCGTCGTCTCGCCGTGGTCGAAGGGCGGGTGGGTGTGCTCGGAAGTCTTCGATCACACCTCGATCATTCGTTTTATCGAAAGGCGCTTTGGGCGCCATCACGATCTGGCGGAGCCGAACATCACCCGCTGGCGTCGCGCGATTTGCGGGGATCTGACGGCTGCTTTCGATTTTGCCAACCCGAACGACACCATCCCTGCATTGCAGGGCACAAGCGCCTATGCGCCGCGTGACCAGCTACGTCATCCTGACTATGTGCCGCTGCCCCCGGCAGTCCAGGCGGTGCCGAAGCAGGAGCCGGGCATGCGGCCGGCGCGCGCGCTCCCCTATGAGTTATTCGTTCGCGGGCGGCCGGACGAGTCGCTTGGCAAGTTCCAGCTCGCGTTCATCAACACGGGCCGTGCCGGCGCAACGTTCCTGGTCTATGCGGCAAATAGTCTCGAAGCGCCGCGCGCCTACACGGTTGAAGCGGGCAAACGCCTCGCGGATCGGCTGCTGCCCAGCCCCGGCGGCGTTTATGACTTCACGGTGCACGGGCCCAACGGCTTCGTGCGTCGCTTCGCGGGCCGACTGCCCCTTGCAGGCGCATCGATCAAGGGCGAGCGTCCTATGCCGGAGGTAACGGAGGGATACGACGTGGCCAACGGTAACATCCGGCTGCGTCTGAAAAACCCGGGCGACGTGCGCTGTGAGTTCACCGTTGTCAACGGCTATGACCCACAGACCACCATCAAGCAAGCGGTGCCCGCGGGCGACAACTTTGACCTGTACATCGATCTGCGGCGGTTCTACGGCTGGTACGACTTGTCCGTATCGGTTAGTTCAGACGTAGAGTTCAGGAGGCGACTGGCCGGGCATGTCGAAACCGGCCGCAGCAGCATGAGCGATCCGGCGCTTGGGGTGTGACATGAAGCGCCATGGCGTTTGATGCGTGGCTGAGGGGGGGCGCTGGTGGCGCCAGCGGCCCCCCCTTGGGTTCGATGATGATGACTGGCCGGGCAGTCTGCGCATTCCCGGCGGTGTTCAGATCGTCGCTGTCGATGCACAAGCCGCCCGTACAGCTTTCACCGGATGTTCTTCTTGCACGCGTTGATGTGACGCTGCTTCAGTTTCGCCGGCGACATTTTTGGCATGTCGTACGCAATGTTCGTGGCCTCGGTGGTGGTCGTGAGATAGATCAGGTCGCCCCCGCCGAGCTCGCTCACTCTCTTCAATACATCGTCCCTGGGCACCCCCATGTCGCGTAGTTGCGCGGCCATGAACAGAAGGTCGGCGACGCACTGGCAGACTGACATTTTTTCCGCCTTGCTTGCCTCGCTTTGCCGCTGCTGCATTTGCGCATGGGCTTCGGCAGCGGCAAGCAGGGCGAAGGCTGCAATCACTCCGGCTCGTACAGCTTGGTGTTGCATGCTGTTTCCCCCCTTCTTCTTATGAGGGGTCTGGTCTTGTCAGCCGGATTCCCCCTTGTGACTGTTATTTTTTCTCATGTGCAGGAAGCGATCTGTTTGGAACCGAACATTGGGTGCAGTGTTCTACACGCAAGCCGAAAAGGCCCTGCAGCCCGGTCGACGGCGGTCGCTCGCAAGCGCCAGAGACCTCAGGGAGTTTCTCGGCCTTATCCATTGCCACCGCGAATAACTTCTGCTGTCGCAGAGGCGTCATCGCTTTCACGGAGTTCAGACACACCAGTCCTGCATGCAATGGCTGCCGCGCGTGGTGACCACCTGGTGGTCCACCGAGCGGCCCGCGAAAATCCGCGGCGTTATGCGTGACGAGCGTGTAATCGTGATCGACTGCATACCGGATTAACTCATGGTCCTTTATTCCACGCAGGTGGCGATCGCGAACACAGGTCGTGTCCCAGTGGCCTCTTCGAACCGCTTGCTGAACGAGATTTGGCCATAGGCACTCGTCGATCAGGAACCGGTACCTTGCCGTCACCCGTTGTGCCCTCGCGCCGGCCCGCTGGAAGCTTCGGTTGCAAGTCGCAAGTCAGGATGTGCCTCAGTCAAACGCCGCGGCCGTCCGGGGCGCGGATGCGCTTTGAGATAGATCTCCGCGTCCTCGATCAGCCGCTCCGTCAGGAACGGATAGCGTAGGGGTCCAGTCCACGAGAACGACCCGTCCCGGGCGATGCCCCCGCATGCCTTTGCGAGCCCGGGGCCTGTGCAAGCGTTCCAGTTTCCGTTATCCCGGGTCCGACAACCTCTCGCCGCCACGGTTGTGGTGCGGCACCGCACCACAACCGTGCCTCCCCCGCGCCATTCCTGCGCGCAACGAGCTTTTCCCCCGCCGACCTGCCCTCCAAACGCCGCTTACGACTGGCACGCTTGTTGCATCGCAAAATTCAAGTAACTTGAATTTAGGGAAAGGCACATGTAATTTTGCTCGAGTTACTTGAATACCAACCGTTTGTCCACGTGTCGAAGGGGATGAGAGTGCGCAAGAAGAACACCGTAGTTGCCGCAGCCATGTTGCTGGCCTCGGCCGGGTTGGCGGGGATGTCCGCGCCGGCTGCAGCCAAGGACGTCGTCAAGATTGCCTTCGTGGGGCCGCTGACTGGCGGCGTGTCGTCCATTGGCCTGGGCGGGCGCAACTCCGCCGACCTGGCGGTTCGCTTGCGCAATGCTGACCCGAAGTCCAAGTACACCTATGAGCTGGTCACGCAGGACGATGAGTGCCGCCCCAACGTGGGCGTGCAGGTGGCCACCAAGATCGCTGCCGACAAGAGCATCGTGGCGGGCGTGACGCATTTCTGCTCGGCCGTGGCGATGGGTACGGTTGGCGTGTACAACCGCTTTGGCATGCCGGCCGTGGTGTGGGGCGCGGTGCTGCCGGATGTCACTTATGGCAATAACTTCAAGGAGATCCATCGCGTCAACGGCACGATGATCAACCAGAGCGAGGTTGCCGCGAAGTTCATGACTGGCCTTGGCTACAAGAAGTGGGCGATCATCCATGACACGACCGATTACGGCAAAGGCCATAACAAGTACTTCAGCGAGTTCCTGAAGAAGGATGGCGGCACCGTGGTGGGTACCTTCGGCGTGACGGCCGACCAGCAGGATTTCACGACGGAGCTGACCAAGATCCGCGAGCTGAAGCCGGACGTTGTCTACTTTGGTGGCCTGACACCGCTGGGCGTGCGCATCCGCACGCAGATGGAGAAGCTGGGCATCAAGGCGCAGTTCGAGGGTACTTCGGGCATCAAGTCCGACGCTTACATCCAGGGCACGGGCAAGGAGCAGGCCGAGGGCTCGCTGGCCTTTATCGAGGGCGCGCCGTGGGAGAAGCTGCCTGGTGGCTTGTTCTTCGCGGGCAAGTATTCCCAGCAGAAGTACAGCGATCCGCCTGAGGCGTATGGCCCGTTTGCGTTTGCCGCGGCCAACCTGATCATGGATGCGGTGGAGAAGGTGGGGCCGGATCGCAAGAAGGTGCGCGATACGCTCAACGCGACCAAGGATGCCGACACCATCATCGGCAAGGTTACGTTCGATGACCATCGCCAGAACATCGTGCCGCTGGTGACCAAGTATGTGGTCGAGGACGGCAAGTGGGTGATCTGGGAGGACAGCACCTACGGCAAGGGCAAGAAGAAGCTCGCCGGTCTGTAAAACACCGAAGCGCTAAACGACTTGAAGCACGATCCCACGGGTCCGCGGCCGCATGGCGCGGCGGCCCGTGGCGGACTGCGCGTGGCGTCTGGCTACTTGCCAGGATGGGGAAGGGGAACTCGATGAGTGTGATTGGCCAATACGTTTTCAACGGTTTGATGCTCGGCATGATCTATGCCATGGTCGCCGTTGGATTTACGCTGTTCTTCGGCGTGCTTGACGTGATCAAGTTCTCGCACGGCGACACGTTGATGGTCGGCGCCTTTGCCGGCCTGGCGGCGTCCACCGGCGTGCTGATGCTCGACATCCAGTCGCCGTGGATCCGCTTGCTGGCGGTGGTGCTGTGCGCGATCTGCGTGACCGGCTTGCTGGGCGCGGCGATTGCTAAATTCCTGATCCTGCCGCTGCGCAAGGCGGCACCGCTCAATACGCTGCTGGCCACGCTGATGCTGGGCACGGTGATGCGCGAATCCGTGCGGCTGTTCTATCCGGATGGCTCCAACCCCAAGCCTTTCCCCGCGCTGCTGCCGACGGCCTCCATTGAGCTGGGCAGCCTGTCGCTGCGTGCCGACAACCTGATCCTGCTGGCTACCGGCATCGCGATCATCGTCGGCGTGCACCTGCTGATTACGCGTACCCGTTTCGGCATGGCGATCCGCGCCGTGGCGCAGGATGGCGAGACGGCGCGGCTGATGGGCATCAACTTCGAGGCGGTGGTGCTGATGACGTTCGCGCTGGGCTCGGGCATGGCCGCCCTGGCGGGCGTGATGAACGGGCTGTACTACAACGAGATCAATTTCAATGTGGGACTGCTGCTTGGCGTGATCGGCTTTGCCGCGGCCATTCTGGGCGGGCTGGGGAACATCTACGGCGCCATCCTCGGCGGCTTCCTGTTTGCGGCGCTGCAGGTGCTTGGCAGCGCCACCTTGCCCGCGTTGATTCCTGATATCCCTAGCGAGTACAAGGACGTCTTCGCTTTTGCCGTCGTGATCGTGCTGATGGCCTGGAAGCCGACCGGCCTGATCGCAGAAAAATCCAGTGAGCGGGTCTGACACCATGAACTCCATGAAAAGTCACACATCAAGCAAGCGCAATCCCGCCGTGGTGCTGGCGCTGGCCGGCATCGCGCTTACCGTCTACATGTGGTTGTTCCTGCATGCGGAGTCGCAACTCAGCGTGGGCATCTTGCTGGCCGTTGCCATCGCGGCCGTCATCGTTGGCCGCAAGCTGGGCGCCAACCGTTCGCTCGAGGAGGCTGGCGCCAGCCGTCCCGGCCTGGCTCGCCTGTGGGCGGTGGGCGGCTCGCTGGCGCTGATCGCTGCGTTTTACGACTCGCACTTCGCGCTGCTGATGATCTGCTCGGTGCTGCTGTACACCACGGCCTGCCTCGGCCTGACGCTGCAGTTCGGTTTCTCGGGGGTGGCCAACTTTGCCGGCGCCGCGTTCTTTGGCATCGGCAGCTATGCCACCGCGGTGATGGCCACGCACACCGGTATCCCGCATTTGCTGATCATCGTGATCTCGGGCGTCATCGCCGCGCTGGTAGGCTCGATGCTGATCACGCCGGTGCTGCGCACGCGCGGCCACTATGCGGCGTTGGTGACCATTGCCTTCGGCATCCTGTTCAAGACCTTCATCGAGGTCAACGACGTGCTGGGCGGGCCGCAGGGCCTGCAGGTGCCGGGCATGACGATCTTTGGCTACGCGCTTAACGACGGCTTTTCCGTGTCTGGTGTCGACGTGTCGTTCTACGTGAGCTACGCCTTGATCAGCCTCGGCATCTGCGCCGGCGTGTTTGCGACGGTGAAGGCGCTGGAGCGTTCGTGGGTAGGCCTGAGCATGGACGTGGTGCGCACGGACGAGACGGCTGCCGCCACGTTCGGCCTGCATATCGCGCGCTGGAAGGTGGTGGCCTTCATGCTGGGCAACTTCTTCGCGGGCATCGCGGGCAGCCTGTACGGGATGATCACCGGCTTCGTGGCGCCGAACAACTTCACGTTCTCCGATTCCCTGCTGATGCTGTCGATCGTGATCCTGGGCGGGCTGGGCAATGCGGTGGGCCTGATCCCGGCGGCGATCATCGTGCTGGTGCTGCCGGAGAAGCTGCAGTTCATCCAGGAGTACCGCTTCCTGTTTTATGCGGCGCTGGTGATTGCGATCCTGCTGTTCCGCCCTGACGGGCTGCTGCCGCGCAAGACGCGCTTGTTCTTTGGCCGGGAGACTTCGCGATGAGCGACAAGACCATGATCGAAGTCAGGGACCTGACCATGCGGTTCGGCGGCTTGACGGCGCTGGACAGCCTGAACATGACGATCCGCGAGGGAGAGATCCTCGGGCTGCTCGGCCCTAACGGTTCCGGCAAGACGACCTTCTTCAATGTACTGACTGGCCTGTACAAGGCGAGCAGCGGCACCATCACCTACGACGGCGAGAACGTCATCGGCAAGACGCCGCAGGACATCTACCGCAGCGGCGTGGCGCGGACCTTCCAGCGCTCGCGCTTGTCGTTGCCGCTCACGGTATTCGACAACATTGTCATCGGCGACTACCAGCATATGCAGCACGGTCTGGTGTTCAACCTGTTCCGGCGCAAGGCCTTCCGCGCGGAGTACGACGCTTATGTGGAAAAGGTGAAGGCGCTGCTGAATATCTTCAGCCCGCCGCTGGTGGCGCGGCTGTTCGAGCCCGTGGAGACGTTCACCATGATCGACCGCCGCCGCATCGAGGTATGCCGCGCGCTGATGAGCCAGCCGCGCCTGCTGTTGCTCGACGAGCCTTCCGCCGGCATGACCCATGACGAAACGCATGCGCTGATGAGCGACATCCTGGATGTGCGCGGCAAGCTGCCCAACTTGTCGGTGGTGCTGATCGAGCATGAGATGAATGTGATCGAGCGCATCACAGACCGCTGCGTGGTGCTGAACTACGGCAAGAAGATCGCCGAAGGCACCTACACGGAAATCACCGCCGATCCCAATGTGCAGACCGCCTACCTTGGAGAGGAAGCCGCATGAGCACGCTCAATTGCCCCGGCACGCTCAGCGTGAAGGGGCTCACCACCGGGTATGACAAGGTCAACGTGCTGCACGACGTTTCCATCGACGTGGCCCCTGGCAAGATCACTTGCATCCTCGGCGCCAACGGCGCGGGCAAGAGCACGCTGATCCGTGCCATCCTCGGCCTCACGCCGCCGCGCCTGGGCCAGGTCTTGTGGGATGGCAAGGACCTTGCCGGCGAGAAGACGCACAACATCATTGCCACCGGCATTGCCTGCATTCCGGAGGGCCGCAAGATTTTTCCGCGCATGACGGTGGCGGAGAACCTGGCGCTGGGCGCGTACCTGGAGACCGATGCGGCGCGGGTGCGCGAGCGGCTGGCCAAGGTCTACGATATCTTTCCGCGCCTGAAGGAGCGCGCTGCGCAGCTGGCGGGGACGATGTCGGGTGGCGAGCAGGCCATGGTGTCGATTGGCCGGGGCTTGATGGCGCAGCCCAAGCTGCTGGTGATCGATGAGCCGTCGCTCGGGTTGTCGCCGCTGTACGTGAAAGAGAACTTCAAGGTCATCAAGCAGATCAACGCGCTGGGCATCACCGTGCTGCTGGTCGAGCAGAATGCGCGGCAGACGCTGGCGATTTCGCACTACGGCTATGTGTTGTCGCAGGGGCGCGTGGTGGCGCAGGGCACGGCCGAGGCGCTGGCCAGCAACGACGAAGTGCGCTCGGCGTATTTTGGCTGACGGAGAACTGACATGAACGATTTCCTGGCACTGCCGGCGCGCGAGCTGGCGGCGCGCATGGCGCGGCGCGAACTCAGCGTGGAGGCACTGGTACGCGCGTATATCGAGCGCATCGAAGCCGCCGAGGCGGGCATTCTGGCCTGGCAGCATTTTGATGCGGCGCAAGCGTTGGAGCAGGCACGGTGGCTGGATGCCGGGCCTGCGAGGGGCGCGTTGCATGGCTTGCCCATCGGCGTGAAGGACCTGATGGACACCGCCGACATGCCGACCACCTACGGCTCGCCGATCTACGCGGGGCATCGGCCCGGCATGGATGCTGCCTGCGTGGCGATGGCGCGCGCTGCGGGTGCCGTGGTGATGGGCAAGACCGTGACCACCGAGTTCGCGACCTTCCAGCCGGGACCGACGCGCAACCCGCGCGCCCCTGCCGATGCGCCGCGCACGCCGGGCGGCTCATCCAGCGGATCGGCGGCGGCGGTGGCCGCGGGCATGGTGCCGATTGCCTTCGGCACGCAGACCGCCGGATCCATCATCCGCCCTGCAGCCTATTGCGGCGTGGTGGGCTACAAGCCAACCTACGGCACGCTGCCGTCGGCCGGCATCAAGTCCCTCGCGCCCAGCCTGGATACCGTGGGCGTGCTGGCGCGCTCGGTTGACGATGCGGCGTTCTTTATCGGGGCGTTGGCGCGCTTGCCGCTCACGCCGCAGGAGACCGGGCAGGCGCGGCCATTGCGCGTTGGCATTTGCCGCACGCCGCATTGGGAGCGTGCGGGGGATGACAGCCGGCGCGCGCTCGATGCAGCCGCGCGCTTGCTCGAGGGCCAGGGCGCCGTGTTGAGCGACCTGATGCTGCCCGCCGAGTTCGACGAACTGACGCAGGCCCAGATCGACATCATGGCCTACGAAGCCGCCGCCGCCTTCGCGCCGGAAATGCGTGCGCGGCCGGATGGTTTCAGCAGCGGCTTTGCTACGTTGCTGGCGGCAGGCCGGGGCATCGACGGCAGCCGCTTCTTTGCCGCGCAAGCGCTTGCCAGTTCCGCGCGCGGGGCCTTCGAACAGAGGTTCGGCGCCGTCGACATCGTCCTGGCACCAAGCGCGCAGGGCGAGGCCCCCGCCGGCCTGGACGCCACGGGCGATCCCATTTTCAACCGCATGTGGACGCTCCTTGGCAATCCCTGCGTCCATGTGCCCACCGGCACGGGTACGCATGGCATGCCGGTGGGCGTGACGCTGATCGGCCCGCACCGGGGCGATGCACGCGTGCTGGCGGCGGCGCATGTCCTTGAGCGCAGCGTGGCTTGATGTGACGTGATGTGACGTGGCAGACCCGAATCCCAGGAGAATCGATTGACTCAACAAGAGCAACTGGCGCAGCACGCGGCAGAACAGGCGCAGGACCATGTCAACAATGGCCGCTTGCAGGCGGCCATCGCCGGGCTGGCTGCTTTCGGCGGACGCGACGATGGCGGCGTCTCGCGTGAAACGCTGACCGATATCGATCTTGCCGCGCGGCGCTACCTGATCGAGCAGGCGCGCGCGCTGGGTTGCGAGGTGAGCACGGACGATTGCGCCAACCTGTTCTTCCGCCGCCCGGGCAAAGCCGATCTTCCACCCGTGCTGACCGGCAGCCATGCCGACACGCAGCCGGTCGGCGGCAAGCTGGATGGCGCCTACGGCGTGCTGGCCGGCCTGGAAGTCATTGCCGCCCTGAACGACGCCGGTATCGAAACGCTGCGCCCGATCGAAGTGGTGACATGGACCAACGAGGAAGGCAGCCGCTTCGGCCCCGGCGCGATGGGGTCGAGCGCGTTTGTGGATCCGGCCTGCCTGCCGGCGTATCGCGCGTCGGTGGACGGCGCCAACGTCCGCTTTGGCGATGCGCTGGACGCGGCGCTTGCCGCCACGGATGATGTGCCGCGCCGCCCGATGCAACGGCCCATGTCGGCCTGCGTGGAGTTGCACATCGAACAGGGCCCGGTGCTGGAGCGCGCAGCGGTACCGCTGGGCGTGGTCACCGGCATCCAGAGCGTGCGGTGGTACCGCGTGGAATGCACCGGCATGATGGCGCATGCGGGCACCACGCCCATGGACGAGCGTAGCGATGCCATGGCCACCGCGGTCGGCATTGCCCACCCGTTGTACGCCTACGCCGCCGCCGAGGCCGCCAGCCAGCTGCGCCTGACGCTGGGCCGCTGGCAGGTCGGCCCCAACTCCGTCAACACGATTCCCGGCAAGGTAGAATTCACGATCGATGTGCGCTGCGTGGATGAGGCGGTGCTGGAGCGTTTCGAGGCAAAGCTGGATGCCGTGATCGCGCGGGCTCGGCCGCGCCAGGGCGCTATCACGTACGAATGCTTTTTCCGCCGCCCGCCCACCCACTTCCCCGCAGCCATGCTGAACCTGATCGAGCGGGCTTGTGCGCGGGCCAGCGAGCAGGCATCGCAGGGCAAGCCGCTGCACCTGACGTCCGGCGCGTTCCACGATGCCATGTACCTGGCGCAGCATTGCCCAACGGCCATGATCTTTGTGCCCAGCAAAGGCGGGATCAGCCATAACGCAGCAGAGGAAACCGCGCCGCACGAGCTGTTCCTTGGTGCGCAGGCGCTGGCCTATACGGTGGCCGCGCTCGCAAACCAATAGCCCCCAATGGCCCCCAATAGCCCGGGTTCTTCATCTTCAACTTGTCTTGCACGGAACGTGATTTGAAAGCCAAAAGCGCCCTGGCGGTTGACCAGAACGATCCAAAGGATCAAAGCGACCCGAACCTCCAGAACGACAAGAAGACGCCTGCCGCCAGCCTGGGCGTGCGGCTGCGCCATGCGCGCCTGGTGTCCGGCTACACGTTGCTGCAGCTGGCGCAGAAGGCCGGCTGCTCGGAAAGCCTGATCTCCAAGCTGGAGCGCGGCCTCGCCTCCCCGTCGCTCGCCATGCTCCACCGGCTCGCGGTGGCGCTGGACACCAATATCGCCGCGCTGACGAGCGAGGACAACCCAAGCGAAAGCCCGATCAAGCGCCAGGGCGAGCGCCCGGTCATCAAGGCCGGCGGCATCGCGCTGGAGCGCCTGGTGCTGGCCAAGCGCGGCGGCTTGCTGCAGGCCAACATCCACATTGTGTCGCCGGGCGAAGCCAGCGATGGGCAGATCGAGCACGTCGGCGAGGAAGTCGGCTATGTGCTCGAAGGCACGCTTGAGCTGACGCTGGGCGATACGAGCTACACGATTGGCGTGGGCGATGCTTTCACGTTCCCGAGCAGCGTGCCGCACGGCTACCGAAACGTCGGCACGGGCGTGGCGCGGGTGTTGTGGGTCAATTCGCCGGCCACCTTCTGACTACCACCTTGACACCCCCCAACCCCCCATGTTCCAATCCGCCCACATTCTGATTTGGGTCGACGCCCAAGCCAACCTGCCTTCCCGGGCAAGGTGGATCGCGAAAGCGGATGTGGCTCCTTGCGGAGCAACCAAACGGGCCATGCGTCGACCCTCCTTGCACGGAGGGTTTTTTGTTTTCTGCCTCGGTCTCAGTCATTGATCGCGATATCACACGCAGCCGCTTCCAGGGCTGCCTGCTCGGCGGCGCTGTGGGCGACGCACTGGGTGCTCCCGTAGAGTTCCTGTCGCTAGCGGAGATCCGCGAGCGCTTCGGCAAAGACGGCATCACCGGCTACGCCCCCGCCTACGGCGGCATCGGCACCATCACCGATGACACGCAGATGACGCTGTTCACGGCGGAGGGCTTGCTGCGGGCATGGGTGCGCGGCGCGAGCCGGGGCATCAGCAGTGTTCCTGGCGTGGTCTCGCGCGCTTATCTGCGCTGGTTGCTGACGCAGGGGATCCGGCCTGCGTTCCAGCGCGACGTGCTGTCGGACAAGCCGGGATGGCTGTACCAGCAGGCGGCGCTGCACAGCCGGCGCGCGCCGGGAAACACTTGTTTGTCGGCGCTGGAGGCCATGCTCAAGCCGGGAGAACCCGCGCGCAACGACAGCAAGGGCTGCGGCGGCGTGATGCGTGTGGCGCCGGCCGGCCTGTTTGTGTGGCGGCGGCCCGGGCAGCGATCCCCTCAGGATGCCTTTGACCTGGGAGCGGAGCTGGCCGCGCTTACCCATGGACATCCAAGCGGATCGCTGACGGGCGGCGTCCTGGCCGTGTTGATCCGCGAGCTGGCCGACGGCGCGGCGTTGCCCGCTGCTTTGTCGACCGCCAAGGCGTGCCTGTCCGCACAGCCGGATCACGAGGAGCCGCTGCTGGCCATAATCCACGCGGAGGCGCTGGCTGTCTCTGGCGTGGCGCATGATGACGCTATCGCGCGGCTGGGTGAGGGGTGGGTGGCGGAGGAGGCGTTGGCGATCTCCGTCTACTGCGCGCTCGTCGCGCGTGATTTCCGTCATGGTGTTGTGCTGGCGGTGAACCATGATGGCGACTCGGATTCGACTGGCGCCATCACGGGCAACTTGCTGGGCACGCTGCTTGGCGTGGAGGCGATCCCGCCGGAGTGGCTGGCGCCTTTGGAGCTGCGCGAAGTAATCGCCGAGCTTGCCGACGACCTGAGCGTGTTCCCTGAGTGGGACGTGGGCATCGATTCGGCGGACGAGGAACTGGTTCAGCGGATCTGGACGAAGTATCCTGGGTGTTGAATTTTTGAGTGCTTCGGTTTTCTCTTCTCCGATGAAATGGGAGAGGGGCCGGGGGAGAGGGCGGGCGATTGCTCAACGTGATGCGCCTCGCTCTTGCGAATGCCCGCCCTCTCACCCAACCCCTCTCCCGCCGCGCGGGAGAGGGGAGCCAGGGCGGCGCCGGATTTAGCCCAGCGAGGAATCGACCAACGCAGCAGTCCCATGAACCAACTTCAAATCGCCGATCCCATGAATCAGGAAGAAGAACTCAGGGTCGCAAAGCGCAAGGCATTGGCTTTGCTGCTGTTCGCGTTTGCCGTCTTCGTGGCCACCATCCTCCTGCCGCGCGTGCCGCTGACGGATGGCGTGCGGGCGGCGGCGGAGGCGGCGCTGGTTGGCGGGCTGGCGGACTGGTTCGCCGTGGCGGCGCTGTTCCGGCGGATTCCGTTGCCGGGCTTTGCACGCCACACCAACATCATCATCCGCAAGCGGGACGATATCGCGGATGGCCTTGCGGTGTTCGTGAAGGAGAAGTTCCTGGATGTGCAGTCCGTGGTCGCGCTGATCGAGCGGCACAATCCGGCGCTGGTGGTCACCCAGTGGCTGGATTCCGCCGCCAACGCGCGGCAGATCGGCGACATGGTGGTGACGTTCGCATGCGGCATGCTGGATGTGATGGACGAGCGGAACATCCAGTCGCTGTTGAAGCGGGCGGTGGATACGATGATCGACAAGGTCGATCTGTCGGAGTCCGCGGCGACGATCCTCGATAGCCTGACCAAGAACGATCGGCACCAGGCGCTGCTTGATGAGACCATCGCGCAGTTGATCGCCTTGCTCAACGAGCCTTCCGCGCGCGCCTTTATCTCGGAGCGGATCGTGGAGTGGCTGAAGAGCGATCACCCGATGAAAGAGCGGCTTCTTCCCACCGAGTGGATCGGGAGCAATGGCGCGGACCTGATTTCCGAGGCGCTGAGCCGCGTTCTGACCCAGATTGAAGAGGATGCCAATCATGAACTGCGCAAGCGCTTCGATGCAGCCGTGCAGCGCCTGATCGCGCGGCTGAAGCATGATGCGTCGTTCCACGCCAAGGCCGAGGAACTGAAGGCGCACCTGAAGCAGGATGGGGCGCTGAATGCCTACATCGGCGAGCTTTGGGCCGAGTGGCGCGATTGGCTGAAGCGCGACCTGGCGTGCGAGGATTCCGCCACGCACCGCAAGGTGGTGGCGGCGGGCCAGTGGATCGGCGCGGAGCTGGCGCGCAACGAGTCCCTGCGCGCGTCGCTGAACGATCACCTGCGCGAGGCGGCTCGCAACATGGCGCCGGACTTCGCGGAGTTCATCACGCGGCATATCAGCAACACCATCCGCAGCTGGGATGCGCGCGACATGTCGCGGCAGATCGAGCTGAACGTGGGCAAGGACCTGCAGTACATCCGCATGAACGGCACCATCGTGGGCGGGCTGATTGGCGCAGCGCTCTACCTGCTGGCGCAATTTCCGGCCTTCCTGGGGCGTTAGGGAACCCCGGCTCCCGAACGTCATGGTCATGCCGATCGCAGAGCCAAAGCGTGGTTCAATACGCGCAGTACCGATTCCTGCGCAGTGACCCATCATGACCCTGATCGACATCAAGAACCTCCAGCAAGCCGCCGCCGCATTTGGCGAGGCGCGCGGCTGGGGCAAATATCACAGTCCCAAGAACCTCGCCATGGCCCTCAGCGTGGAAGTGGCCGAGCTGGTCGAGATCTTCCAGTGGAAGACCGAGGGCGAAGCGCGCGAGATCATGTCCACCGACGAGCGCGAGCATGTGGAGCAAGAGCTGGCGGATATCACGATCTACTTGTCGCAGTTGCTGAACGCGCTGAATGTGGACCTGGATGCAGCAGTGAAGGCCAAGATGGAAATGAACGCGCTGAAGTATCCGGCGAAGACGGGTGGCGCGGCTTGAGGTAGCGAAGCGCCTAAGGCAAGGGCGCCGCCCTTTGGGGCTGCGGCGTTTCTTCTGAACGATGGAGGGGGAGGCCAGCGGCTGCTAGCCTCCCCCGCTTCGTTCAGAACGCGTACAGGCGTGCTGGATTTTCCACCAGGACCTGCTGCCTGAACCTAGCCGTGGGAAGCCAGTCCCGGAGGGAACGCGCGAGCGTTCCCTCCGGCAGTCGCGGCGCGTCCGAAGTGGACCTGCGAAGTGCAGCATGTACCGGCGCTAGTGAGCTTGATCGAAGCCGGTATCGGGGTGGGTGCCGTGCCCGCCTACGCGGTGCCCGGCGGTCATCAGGCCAGCCTGGTCAGCGTCTCGCTGGTCGAGCCGGAGATTTTTCGCACCATAGGCATAACAAGGCGTCGCGGGCGGCCACTGACTCCGGCCGCGCAAGCCTTCCACGATATATTGGTCGCCTCCCATGGGCAGCCTACCCATCAGGGAGCTCGCAAGAAGAGGGAAGGGGCCACGGGGGCAGGTTTGCAAAAATGACTGCAAATTTATAGAATGCATGCAATGAAAGCATTGCTATGAGGTGAAGTATGCCAGTCATTACCGTTCGCAACGTACCCGACGAAGTGCATCGCGCGCTGCGGGTGCGCGCAGCGATGCATGGACGCAGCACCGAGGCGGAAATCCGTGACATTCTCGAGCAGGCCGTGCATCCAGAGGGGCGCGTCAAGCTGGGTTCGCTACTGGCCGAAATCGGCCGAGAGGTCGGCGGCGTCGATCTCGAGATCGAGCGCGACAAGATCGCGACTGAGCCGCTGAGCTTCGAATGATCCTGCTCGATACCAATGTCGTATCCGAGCCGCTGAGGGCGGTCGGCGATCCGTCGGTGCTGGCGTGGATCGATGCGCAGAATATTGAAACGCTCTACCTGGCGGCGATCAGTCTGGCGGAGTTGCGTTTCGGTATCGCCGCGATGCCGGCGGGCAAGCGTAGGGAGATCCTGCAAACGAGCCTGGAACGGCGCGTTTTGCCATTGTTTGCAGGCCGAATCCTGTCATTCGACGCCGCGGCATCGAGTGCCTATGCGGAAATCCGCGCGCGAGCAAGGGCCCAGGGCATGGCGATCGCGACCGCAGACGGGTATATCGCTGCCACGGCTGCCGCCAATGGCCTGACTGTGGCGACGCGGGATACCGCCCCATTTGAGGCGGCTGGCCTTGAGATAATTAATCCCTGGGCCAACGCTTAAGTCCGCAGCAGCCCCCATCCCAATGCTGGCCGGCAATTCCGGCCACTTCCATGCTGGAGCACTCGCACCGCCATGAAGATCCTGATCGCCAGACTGAACCACGAAACCAATACCTTCTCACCGGTGCCGACGCCGCTGTCGTCGTTTCATCCGCACTATGGCGAGCAGGCGTATCGGGCCAGCAAGAACACGCGCACGGCAATTGGTGCCCTTATCGATCTGGCGGAGGCGGCGGGTGCCGAGTTCGTGGTGCCGGTCTCGGCTGGCGCTAACCCGAGCGGCCGCGTTGCGGCGCAGGCCTATACCGCGCTATGCGATGCCATCGTCGACGCGGCGCCCGGCTGCGACGCGGTGATGCTGGACCTGCACGGCGCCATGGTGGCGGAGAACAGCGACGACGGCGAGGGCGACCTGCTCGAGCGGCTGCGCGCAGTGCTGCCCGACGTGCCGATCGCCATCGCGCTCGACCTGCACGGCAATGTCACGCAGAAGATGATCGAGCATGCCGACATCGCGGTCAGCTTCAAGACCTACCCGCACGTGGATATGTACGAAACCGGCGAGCATGCCGGCCGCCTGCTGATGCGCATGCTCGAGCAAAAGACGCGGCCCGCGCTGGCCTGGCGGCGCTTGCCGATGGTCACGCACACGCTGCGCAGCAATACGGGCGAAGGCGCGATGCAGCGCGCGGTGGCGGCGGCCAGGCAGGCCGAGGCCGATGGCATGCTGGCGGTGTCGGTGCTGGCCGGCTTCGGGCTGGCGGATATCGCGGCGCCCTGCCTGAGCGTGCTGGTGGTGGCCGACGGCGACCAGGCCGCGGCGCAGGCGGCAGCCGACAAGCTTGCCGCGCAGATCTGGACAGAGCGCGCCGGCTTTGTCTATGAGAGCGAGCCGCTGGCTGAATCGATTGCGCGCGCCGGGCAACTGGCCGCGCAAACCGGCAATGGGCCGGTGCTGCTGCTGGACCACGGCGACAACTGCATGTCGGGCGGCACCTGCGACGATATGCAGGTCCTGCGCGAAGCCTTGCAGCAAGGCCTGTCCGGCATCGCGGTGGGGCCGGTATGCGACCCGCAGGCCGTGGCCGCGATGATCGAGGCCGGCGTGGATGCCACCGTGACCTTGCCGGTGGGCAACAAGGTGCCGCTGACCCAGCTGGGCATCTACCCCACGCCACTGACCCTGACCGGCCGAGTGGCCGCCATCAGCAACGGCGAATACGTGATCAGCGGCCCCACCTACACCGGCGAGCGCATCCGCATGGGCCGCACGGCGCTGCTCGATATCGGCGCGGCGCAGGTGGTGGTGACCGAGACGCCGCAGGAGCACTGGGACCTGGGCATCTTCACGCATATCGGCGTGGATCCGCTGGCGCAGCGTTTCCTGCTGCTGAAGTCGCGCATGTATTGCCGGCCTGTGTTCGTGCCAATCGCGAAGGCGGTGGTGGAGTGCGATGGCGGCGGCGTGACGAGCTCGCGCTATGCGCAGTTCCCGTTTCAGCGATTGGCGCGGCCGGTGTATCCGCTGGAGGCGGACGTTGCCTTGCCCGCGTAGCCAGCCGCCCGACCCGCTCACGCGATATACGAAACCTCGGGCAGCGCGAACGTTTCGCGCACCAGTTCCGCGCGCTGGGTCACTTTCTCGCAGGATAGTTCGAGGTGGTCGCGCAGCAGGTCGGCCGCCTTGCGCGGCGCGCCATCGGCGGCGGCCTGCAGCACGGCGATGTGCTCGGACATGAACGGGTCCGCTTCGGGCATCGGCGTGGAGACGCCCAGCACGTGCTTGCTCAGCGTGAGGATGCAGCGCGTGCGCTGCAGGCTGCTGAGCAGTTCCTTGTTGGGGCACTGCGAGAGCAGCTGCACGTGCAGGTCGTGCTCCAGGTTGTCCATGGCGGTGCGGCTGACCTTGGGGTAGACGCGCTGCACCTTGTGCAGGTCGCCGATCATCCGCTCGATCTCGGCCCGGTCGGCGTGGCCGATGGCGGCGCGCAGCGCGGCGGGTTCCACCAATGCGCGCAGTTCGTAGAGATCATGGATGCGCTTGGCGTCCAGCGGCGTGATGACCCAGCGCAGGCGCTCGTCTTTTTCCAGGATGCCCAGGCTTTCCAGGCGCAGCAATACGTCGCGCACCACGGTCCGGCCCACGTTGAAGTGGCGGGCCAGTTCGATCTCGTTGACGCGATAGCGGCCGAACACCGACAGGTGCACCAGGTCGCGCTCCACTTCGTCGTAGATCACTTCCCAGCCCAGCGTCTTGCGCGCGACATCCGGCTCGCGGTCCACGCCCAGCATGGCGGGGTCCAGCGGGATGCGCCTGGGCGCCGTGCCCGCGGGCCCGGCCACGAAGCCGCGCCCTTCGAAGCGGCTGACCACGCCATCGGCTTCCAGCTCGCGCAGGGCCTGGCGCACCGGCGAGCGGGTGGAGCGCAGGATCTCGGCCACATGGCCTTCCAGCAATACCGTGCCCTGCTCCAGCGAGCCTTCCACGATGGCCTTGCGCAGCAGCTCGACGATGACGGCGTAGATCGGCGCGTGCCGTTGCGCTTCGTCGGCTTCCTGCATGAGTGCGAAGGGGGCGGTGCGCTTGTCTTGTCGCGCGGCCGTCGATGGACTCGGCACGTTATCTCCGGATCGGTTGGCGGGTTTGGGTGGTGTTGGGTATTTCGTCAGGTACTTCGTCGGGTGCGTCGCTCGTGGCGTCGGCATGGCGCCAAGTATCGGGCGGCGCATGAACGCGTGAACGCATGAACATATGATACACGGGTATCTCCATATATTGACGTTTGTCGGCAATAGTCATATATTTCGATCCATGCCGGCGCAAGGCCGCATCGAGACGAGAACAAAACACCGAGACAGGGTGGCGGCCAAGCCGGCGCTGCCCACAAAAGAGCGATAGGGCGCACCCCCGATGGACTACCAGTTCGATTTCAGCTTCCTGTCCGCCAACTGGCGCGAACTGCTCGACGGGGCATGGCTGACCCTGCGCATGTCTGTTGCGACCATCGTGCTTGGCTTTGTGCTGGGAACGGCGCTGGCGGTGGTGCGCACGCAAGGCCCGGCCTGGGCGCGCCGCTGCGTCACCGGCTATGTGGATGTGATTCGCAATACGCCGCTGGTGATCCAGGCGTTCTGGCTGTTCTTCGGGCTGGCGGCGGTGCATGTGCGCGTGCCGGCGATGGCGGCGGCGGTGCTGGCGCTGGTGGTCAACGTATCGGCCTACACTACGGAGATCGTGCGCGCGGGCATCGAGTCGGTGCCGCGCGGCCAGTTGGAGGCCGCATCGTGCCTGGGGCTGTCGCGCTGGCAGGTGCTGCGCCTGGTGGTGCTGCCGCAGGCGGTGGAGCGCATGTACCCGGCGCTGATCAGCCAGTTCGTGCTGATGATGCTGGCCACTTCCATCATGTCGCAGATCTCGGCGGAAGAGCTCACTGCGGTGGGCTACCGCATCCAGTCGGAGACATTCCGCGGCTTTGAGATCTACATCGTCATTGCCGTGGTGTACCTGGTGCTGTCGTGGCTGTTGCGGCTGTCGATGGCGGGCGTGGGTGCCATCGCCTTCACGCGCCGCCGGCGCCTGAAGACGGCGCTCTGATTCCGCACGCTTCCTCTTTTCCCTTCTTCTACTTTCCTACTTCCTTTCGACGCGGAGCCAAGCATCATGTCCAGCCTTTCCCTGGATCAAGTCTTGTTCATCCTGCGCGGCGCCGGCTGGACGCTGTTGCTGTCAGCCATGGGCTTTGTCGGCGGCGCGCTGGTGGGCCTGCCGCTGGCACTGGCGCGCAGCCGCGGCGGCCGCGTGCTGCGCATGGTCACCGGCGCCTTCGTGCAGCTGGTGCAGGGCGTGCCGCTGCCGGTGATCATGTTCGTGGTGTATTTCGGCATCAGCGTGGGTGGCTTCGACCTGCCCGCGCTGGTGGCCGCCGGCATCGCCATGACGGCGTATTCCAGCGCCTACCTGGCCGAGATCTGGAAGGGCTGCATCCAGGCCGTGCCGCGCACGCAGTGGGAGGCGGCCGAGTGCCTGGCGCTCACGCCGCTGCAGCGCGTGGTGCACGTGATCCTGCCGCAGGCCGCGCGCATCGCGGTGGCGCCCACGGTGAGCTTCCTGGTGCAGATCGTGAAGAACTCCTCGTACGCGGTGGTGATCGGCTTCTTCGACCTGACCTATTCGGCACGGGTGGTGAACAACTCCACCTTTGAGCCCTTCGTGGTGTTTTCCATCGCGGCGGTGCTTTATTTCGCGATCTGCTATCCGCTGTCGACGCTGTCGTACAAGCTGGAGCGCCGCTTCAAGCGGGTTTGAATGTGGCTGTGAGAGCGGACCCGAATCAGCGGGAAACACAAGACATCAAGGAGACAAGCATGGAAGACATCGTCCGCTTCGACAAGGTGAGCAAATCCTTCGGGCAGGTGGAGATCCTCAAGGGCGTGAGTTTCTCGGTGCGCGCCGGCGAGGTGGTGGTGCTGATCGGCCGCAGCGGCTCGGGCAAGAGCACGGCCCTGCGCTGCATCAACGGCCTGGAGCGCGTGAACGGCGGCGCGTTGCACGTGTGCGGCCGCGCCATGCACGAAGACAACGTGCCGCTGGGCGAGCTGCGCAAGGAAGTGGGCATCGTGTTCCAGAGCTACAACCTGTTCCCGCACCTCACTGTGGAAGAAAACGTCATGCTGGCGCCGCGCAAGGTCAAGGGCGTTGGCAAGAAGGAAGCGCGCGAGCTGGCCATGCACGTGCTCAAGCAGGTTGGCATGGAGGAGCGCGCCGGCTACTACCCGGAGCAATTGTCCGGCGGCCAGCAGCAGCGCGTGGCGATTGCGCGCTCGCTGGCGATGCGGCCGCGCCTGATGCTGTTCGATGAAGTCACCTCGGCGCTGGATCCCGAGCTGACCGGCGAGGTGCTCAAGGTGATCGAGCGGCTGGCCGAAGACGGCATGACCATGGTGCTGGTCACGCACGAGATGGCGTTCGCGCGCTCGGTGGCGGACCAGATCATGTTCATGCACCAGGGCATCGTCTGGGAAGGCGGCAGCGGCAAGCTGCTGGATGAACCTTCGACGCCGGAGCTCAAGCAGTTCGTCGGCAACGGCCTTTGATTTCCCGCTAGCCGGCACGACTCAACCTACACACACACGGAGACACCCCATGCACCTCAACCGCCGCTTGCTCGGCTCGCTCGCCGCCCTGCTGCTCGTTGGCGCATCCGCCAGCGCCTGGTCCGATACGCTCGACACCATCAAGCAACGCAAGAAGATCCTGGTCGCCGTGGATATCGGCGCGCCGCCCTATGGCATGCTCGACAGCCAGGCAAAACAAAGCGGCTCCGATGTGGAGACCGCCCGGCTGCTGGCCAAGGACCTCGGCGTGGAACTGGAGATCGTGCCGGTGACCGGGCCGAACCGCGTGCCCTTCCTGCTGACCAAGAAAGCGGACGTGGTGCTGGCCTCGTTCTCGGTCACCGACGAGCGCAAGAAGGTGATCGACTTTTCCGATCCCTATGGCGTGATCCCGGTGGTGGTAGGCGGGCCCGCGAAGACCAGCCTCAAGAGCTTTGCCGATTTGTCCGGCAAGACCATCGCGGTCACGCGCGGCACCACCAGCGACCAGGAACTGAGCCGTGGCGCCAAGGAAGTGCCGGGCGTGAATATCGTGCGCTACGAGGACGACGCCACGACCAACACCGCCGTCTCCACCGGCCAGCAGGACTATCTCGCCGCCGCCATCAGCGTGATTCCCGCGGTGAAGAAGAGCAATCCCACGCGCGACCTGGAAACCAAGTTCGTGATGAAGGCCTATCCCTATGCGATCGGCCTGCGCAAGGGCGACACCGCGCTAAAGGCGTGGCTCGACAACTGGGTCAAGGCCAACCTGAAGAACGGCAAGATCAACAGCATCTACAAGCAGTACTTCGGCATCGCGCTGCCGGACGAAATGATCAAGTAAAGCCCGCACGAACCGGCAGGGCGACCTTTCAACCGCGAGAAACCACCCCATGAGCACAGACAGCATTGTCGCCGCCCCCGCGCAGCTTCCCCGCACGCCGCGCACCATCCGGCTGCATCCCGATGACGACGTGGTCATTGCCCGCGACCAGATGGTGGCCGGCACGCCGGTCGCCGACGAAGGCGTGACCGTGATCGGCCTGGTCCCGCCCGGCCACAAGATCGCCACCCGTGCGATCGCCAGTGGCGAAGCGGTGCGGCGCTACGGCCAGATCATCGGCTTTGCCAGCCAGGACATCCGCGCCGGCCAGCACGTGCATACGCACAACCTGGCCATGGGCGATTTCACGCGGGACTATGCGTTCAGCGCGGAGGCCCGCGCGGTGCAACCGGTGGCGCAGCCGGCCACGTTCGATGGCATCAAACGCGCCGACGGCGGCGTGGCCACGCGCAACTACATCGGCATCCTGACCTCGGTGAACTGCTCGGCCACGGTGGCGCGCGCCATCGCGGATTATTTTCGCCGGGACATCCATCCGGAGGCGCTGGCCGCCTATCCCAATGTGGACGGCGTGGTGGCGCTCACGCACGGGGTGGGCTGCGCGGTCGATCCGCAGGGCGAGGGGCTGGCGGTGCTGCAGCGCACGCTGGGCGGCTATGCCTGCCATCCCAACTTTGCCAGCGTGCTGGTGATCGGCCTGGGCTGCGAGACCAACCAGATCTCCGCGCTGCTGGCGACACAGGGGCTCATGCACAGCGACCGGCTGCAGACCTTCACCATCCAGGACACCGGCGGCACCACCAAGACCATTGCCCACGGCATCGAGCTGATCAAGGCGATGCTGCCGAAGGCCAACGCGGTGGAGCGCCAGCCGGTGCCGGCGCACCATCTGGTGGTGGGCCTGCAATGCGGTGGCTCGGATGGCTACTCGGGCATTTCGGCCAACCCGGTGCTGGGCGCGGCGGTGGATTTGCTGGTGCGCAATGGCGGCACCGCGATCCTCTCCGAGACGCCGGAGATCTACGGCGCCGAGCACTTGCTGACGCGCCGCGCGCAAACGCCCGAGATCGGCCAGAAGCTGGTGGCGCGCATCCGCTGGTGGGAGGCCTATTGCGAGCGCCACGGCGCCAGCATGGACAACAACCCCTCCGCCGGCAACAAGGCGGGCGGCCTGACCACGGTGCTGGAAAAATCGCTGGGCGGCATCGCCAAGGGCGGCTCCACCAATCTCGCCGAAGTGTACGAGTACGCGCAGCCGGTGCGCGTGCGCGGCCTGGTCTTCATGGATACGCCGGGCTACGACCCGATCTCCGCCACCGGCCAGGTGGCGGGCGGCGCCAACCTGATCTGCTTCACCACCGGGCGCGGCTCGGCCTACGGCTGCGCGCCCTCGCCCTCGGTCAAGCTCGCGACCAACACGGCGCTATGGCAGCGCCAGTCGGACGACATGGACCTGAACTGCGGCACGGTACTGGACGGCAGCGCCACCATCGCCGAGCTGGGCGCGGCGTTGTTCCAGCTGATGCTGGACACGGCCTCCGGCAAACGCTCGCGCAGCGAGCTCCATGGCTACGGGCAGAATGAGTTCGTGCCCTGGCAGCTGGGGGCGATTACCTGAACGTGGATGGCTGCCCGGGCGAGCCCCGGGCAACAGCCGGCGCGCCGTGCGATCCCGGTTGCCGGCGTGGCGGACCGCCTCGGTCGCCATGTGCCTGGCCTGCTCAGACCGTTCTACGCCCGCCGCTTGCGGCCGCGCGGCGCGCGGTCTTCGAGGCCGGCTTGCCCGCGTCGGGCACCGGCTCATCAAACGCATCGGCCGCCAGTAGCACGCCCGCTGAGACGATGTACTCCGCCGCGCTTTCGATATCTCCCTGCAGCGCGGCCCGTGCCGCAACGCCATCCCTGCGCTTGAGCGCCGCAACCAGCCGCGCGTGATGATTGACCGCTACCTGCTCGCCCACGCGGCGGGAGCCGGAGCGCAGATCGTGATTCAGGATCGGGCCGATACGCAGCCACAGCGCTTCAATCATCTGCAGCAGGATCGGCATGCCGGCGCCCTTGTAGACGGCGAAATGCAGTTCCTTGTTGACGGAGATCAGCTTTGAGCTGTCCGGCCTGGACCGGGCCATCTCTTCCGCGAAGCGGTCATGGAGGGCGGTGACCTGCACGATCGCAGCGTCGCTCAGGTGCTCGGCCGCCTGCTCTGTCGCCAGTCCTTCCAGATTGACTCGGATACTTGTGATCTCCCGGAACTGGCTCACGCTCATGATCGGCACGCGCAACGCGCGGTTAGGCGTCAGTTCCAGTGCCTGCTCCGCCACCAGGCGATGCACCGCTTCGCGCACCGGCATCACGCTCACACCCAGCGCAGCGGCAGTGCTGCGCAGCGAGATTTGTTCACCGGGCATCATGTGGCCGCTGATCAACAATTCGCGCAATTGTGCGTAGACGTCTCCACTCAACGTCTGGCGCTTCAAAGGGGTCACAAGTTCGGGTAGGGACATGCGGAAATCATAGCACTTCATAGCACATAGGGTATTCCCGATTTGAGATCTGTGATCACAGATATAACATGGCGGCCATGGAGGTAAATCGCCTCATGCATGGAGCTGACCAATATGTGGAATGACAACTCTCTCGCGGGCAAGCGAGTCCTGGTGACCGCTGGCGCCGACGGCATCGGGCTGGAAATCACCCGCGCCTTCGCGCAGGCGGGCGCCAACGTGCTTGTGTGCGATGTCCAGGGCGCCAGCCTGGAGCGCCTCGCGGCCGAGCTGCCGGCGGTGCATGGATGCCGGGCTGATGTGTCGAGCGAGGCCGACGTGGCCGCCATGTTCGAGACCGTCGATCGCACGCTCGGCGGCCTCGACATCCTCGTGAACAACGCCGGCGTGGCGGGCCCCACTGGTGGCGTCGAGACCCTGACCCTGGCCGATTGGGAGCGCACGCTCGCGGTCAATATCACCGGTCAGTTCCTGTGCACCCGCCTGGCCGTGCCGCGCCTGCGCCAGGGAAAGAGCCCCGCCATCGTCAACCTGTCATCGGCTGCCGGCCACCTCGGCATGCCCGGGCGTTCGGTCTACTCGGCGTCCAAATGGGCGGTCATCGGATTCACCAAATCGCTGGCACTGGAACTCGGCGCCGACGGCATCCGCGTGAATGCCATCCTGCCCGGCGCGGTCGATGGCCCGCGCATCCGCGCGGTCATCGCGGCAAAAGCCGAGGCGCTGGGCAAGCCCCTGGAAGACGTCACGCGGGCCTACACGTCGCAAGCCGCGCTCGGGCGCATGGTGACGGCGCGCGACATCGCCAACATGGTGCTGTTCGCGTCCAGCGACCTGGCCGCCAACGTCACCGGCCAGGAGCTGGCGGTCGATGGCCTGACGCAAGCGCTTAGCTGACCTCACCTCCACCAACCGATTTCACACGGAGCCCGCCATGGCCGCCCGATCCAAAGCCATCATCACCTGCGCCCCCACCGGCGCGATCCACACCCCCAGCATGTCGCCGTACCTGCCGGTGACCGCCGACGAAATCGCCACCGCCGCCATCGATGCGGCCAAGGCCGGCGCGGCCATCCTGCACCTGCACGCGCGCGATCCGAAGGACGGCCGGCCGTCGCAGGACCCGGCGCTGTTCCGGCCGTTCCTGTCGAAGATCAAGGCGGCCACGAACGCCGTGATCAACATCACCACCGGCGGCAGTCCGCACATGACCGTGGAGGAGCGCATGCTCCCCGCCACGACGTTCAAGCCGGAACTGGCCTCGCTGAACATGGGCTCGATGAACTTCGGCCTGTTCCCGATGCTGGATCGCTTCAAGGAGTTCGCGCACGAGTGGGAGCGCGAGCATCTGGAGAACAGCCGCAACCTGATCTTCAAGAATACCTTCAGCGATATCGAGAACATCTTGAAGATCGGCAACGCCAACGGCACGCGCTTCGAGTTCGAGTGCTACGACATCAGCCACCTGAACAACCTGAAGCATTTCCTGGACCGCGGCCTGGTCAAGGCGCCGGTGTTCGTGCAGTCGGTCTTCGGCATCCTGGGCGGCATCGGTGGCGATCCGGAAGACCTGATGCATATGCATCGGACCGCGAACCGGCTGTTCGGCGACCAGTACCGCTGGTCGATCCTCGGCGCCGGCCGCAACCAGATCCCGCTGGCCACCATCGGCGCGGCGATGGGCGCCAACGTGCGCGTCGGCCTGGAGGATTCGCTGTGGATCGGCCCGGGCCGGCTGGCGGCATCGAGCGCCGAGCAAGTGCTGCGTATCCGCAGCGTGCTTGAGGCGTTGAACATCGATGTCGCGACGCCCGACGAGGCTCGCGAGATCCTCGGTCTGAAGGGCGCGGCGAACGTGGCCTTTTAAAGGCCCGCGCCGCGAGCGCAGGCACGCAAGACAACATGCGCACGCCGGAGGCCTTGATGCCTCCGGAACATAAACAGATACCGCCGACAGGAGATCCAGGCCATGTCCACCACTTATGTGCAAACCGCGCGAGAAGCGCCGCTAGCCGATCAGCGCTCGTTGAACGCGCTGTTGTTCAGGAAGCTGATGCCGCTCCTGGTGATGGCCTACGTGATCAGCTTTCTCGATCGCACCAATATCGCGCTGGCAAAGAGCCATATCGCGGTCGACCTGGGCATCTCCGCGGCGGCCTATGGGCTGGGTGCGGGCCTGTTCTTTCTCAGCTACGCGCTGCTGGAGGTCCCCAGCAACCTGATCATGCACAAGGTGGGGGCGCGCTTCTGGATCACGCGCATCATGATCACCTGGGGCTTGCTGTCCGCGGGCATGGCCTTTGTCAGCGGCGAGGCCTCGTTCTATGTCATGCGCCTGTTGCTGGGCGCGGCGGAAGCGGGACTGTTCCCCGGTGTGATGCTTTACCTGACCTACTGGTTCGGCCGCAAGGAGCGGGCGCGCGCGACGGGATACTTCCTGCTGGGCGTGTGTATTGCCAACATCCTTAGCGGGCCGCTCGGCGGCGCGCTGCTGCAGATGGACGGCGTGCTGGGATGGCGGGGCTGGCAATGGATGTTCGTGCTGGAAGGCCTGCCGGCGGTGGCGTTTGCCTTCGTCGTGTGGAAGAAGCTGCCGGACGGCCCTGGGAGCGCAACCTGGCTGTCGCCAGAGGATGCCCGCGAGGTGGAGCGCCGGCTGGCGGCGGAGCAAGCCGAGGAAGCGGCTGCCGGACACGTCGGCCACTCGTTCCGGGGCTGCCTGGCCGATCGCCAGATCTGGCTCGCGATCTTTGTGTACTTCTGCCACCAGATCAGCATCTACACAGTCATCTTCTTCCTGCCGGGCATCATCGGCACCTATGGCAAGCTGTCGCCGCTGCAAATCGGCCTGCTCAACTCCCTGCCATGGATCGCGGCGGCCATCGGCGCCGCGGCGCTCCCGCGCTTCGCCAGCAACCCGCAGCGTTGCCGCCGCATGCTGATTGCGGGGCTTGCCGTGATGTCGGCCGGCCTGCTGCTCGCGGCCTATGCCGGCCCGGTGGTCGCCATGGTGGGCTTCAGCCTGACGGCATCGATGTTCTTCGTGGTGCAGTCGGTCATTTTCCTTTTTCCGTCGTCGCGTCTTGCTGGCGTGGCGCTGGCGGGCGGGCTCGCGCTGGTCAACACCTGTGGGCTGGTCGGCGGATTTATCGGCCCGTCGGTGATGGGCGTGATCGAGCAGACCACGGGCAGTACGAAGAATGGCCTGCTGATCATTGCGGGGATGCTGGTCCTTGCCGCGCTCGTCAGCTCGCGGCTGCGGCAGGGGCAGGAAGGGAAGTCGCGCCTGAGCGGCGATCGCTGAATGCCATGCGCCGCACTGCCGGATGCATTGCACTGCAATTGTGCGGCTCGTGGCTGGATTGCACTTCAATAGCGTTTCTTGCACCGTAAAAAGGCGATGTCGCGATGATGCGGTGCGTTAGTGGGGATATGCAGTGTAATTAGTGAAAGTACCTACGCCAAAAGCAAAACCTTATGCTATAAATCCTCCTAGACGAAATTTCGTCATTCGACATTTAGCGCTCGCTGCCAATATCGCCAGCGGAGCGCAAGGCAAAAAAGCCCGACCCGGTTCTCTACCGGTTCGGGCTTTTTGCGTTTTGTCGTTTCAATTGGAATTTTTCGAATGGACGCCAAGGCGGCCAGTGGCGGCGCTTTGCCTGAAGAAAACGTATCGAGCATCCGGTTTGGAGTCGCATTGCGTGCGTTTAAAAAAGCACGAGGGTGCTTTCTCTGAATAGTACATCAATCGCCATTTATACGGACCAAGGAGCATCTAATGAGCCAGTTCAATCGCCGGAGATTCGTGCAAGCCGCCGGATCCATGATCGCCTTCGGTGCCGCGTCCAGCGCACTGCTTGTACCTCGCCTCGCCAGGGCCGACGGCCCCGTCAAGCTCGGCCTGCTGCACTCGCTGTCAGGCACCATCGCCATCGCCGAAGCCTCGCTCGTCGATGCAGAAAAAATGGCGGTCGACGAGATCAACGCGTCGGGTGGCGTGCTGGGCCGCAAGATCGAAATCGTGGTGGAAGACGGCGCGAGCGAGAACCCGATCTTCGCCGAGAAGGCGCGCAAGCTGCTGGAGCGCGACAAGGTCGCGGCAATCATCGGGTGTTATACGTCCGCCTCCCGCAAAGCGGTGTTGCCCGCCCTGGCTCGCGCCAACGGGCTGCTCTTCTATCCCACCTACTACGAAGGGCAGGAGCAGGACAAGCACGTGATCTACCCCTCGCAGGAGGCAACGCAGTCGGTCGTGGCCGCCGTGGACTGGATGGCGCGCGAGAAAGGCAAGACGATCTTCCTGGTGGGTTCGGACTACATCTATCCCCGCACCTGCAACAAGATCGCCAAGGCGACGATTGCGCGCCTGAATGGCAAGCTCGCGGGCGAGGAGTACGCCCCGCTGGGCCACACGGAGTTCTCCTCGATCATTAACAAGATCAAGGCGGCTCGCCCCGATTGCATCTACAGCACGGTGGTGGGCGGCTCGAACGTGGCCTTCTACAAGCAGCTGCGCGCGGCCGGCCTGGACGGCAGCAAGATCACCCTGCTATCGACCGTGGTGTCCGAGAACGAAATCGAAGGCATCGGCAAGGACAACGCGGTTGGCTACTACGCGTGCATGGGCTATTTCCAGAGCCTCAAGAATCCGGCCAACGAGCGTTTCGTCAAGGCCTTCAAAGCTCGTTACGGCCAGGACCGCGTGATCGGCGATCCGATGGAGGTGGCGTACAACAGCGTCTACCTGTGGAAGCTCGCCGTGGAGAAGGCCGGGTCGTTCGATGCCGACAAGGTGCGCGCGGCAGCCGCCGGCATCCTCTTCGAGGCGCCCGAAGGACCCGTGCGCATCCACGCCACCAACCAGCACGTCTGGAAGAAGGTCCGCGTGGGCAAGGCGCGGCCGGATGGCCAGTTCGACATCGTCTGGGAATCTCCCATCCCGATCGAGCCCAACCCGTTTCCGAAACTCTGAGCCCGCCGGCCCGGCCGTGCCGCGCCATGGCTGGCGGCACGGCGGCAACCCGCTGGCGATGCCCCCTTATATTTCCAGAGAACGAGCATGGACATAGACATCGTAGCGATGCAGGTCTTCAACGGCATCAGCTTGTTCACGATCCTGTTCCTGATGGCGATTGGCCTGGCCATCGTGTTCGGGCTGATGGGCGTCATCAATATGGCGCACGGCGAGCTGATGGCGCTTGGCGCCTACATGACCTACCTGACCGCAAGGTTCTTCGAGATGCATGCGCCGCAGTGGATGGACGGCTATCTCTTCGCGGCCATTCCGGTTGCATTCTTGAGCACCTTTGCGCTGGGCTATGTGCTGGAACGCGGCTTTATCCGATTCTTCTATGACCGGCCGCTGGATACCCTGCTCGCCACGTGGGGCCTGAGCCTGATCCTGCAGCAGACTTACCGCTCGGTGTTCGGGCCTCAGGAAGTCAGCGTGCCGCTGGCCACCTGGCTGAGCGGGGCATGGGAGCCGGTCCAGGGGATACAGCTGCCGCTGACCCGCATCTTTGTGATCGGCCTGACGGCGCTGGTGTCGCTGGGTGTGTACCTGCTGCTCTACCGCACCCGCTGGGGCCTGCGTGTGCGGGCGGTGACGCAGAACCGGGCCATGAGCAATGCGGTAGGCATCAACACGAACCGGGTGGATGCGGCGACGTTCGCGCTCGGATCGGGGCTGGCAGGGATCGCGGGATGCGTCTTTACCATGATCGGTTCGACCAACCCCGGCACCGGGCAACTCTACATCGTCGATTCCTTCATTGTGGTCGTCTTTGGCGGTGTGCAAAGCCTGATCGGCACCGCACTGTCCGGATTCGCCATCGCGCAGTCCCAGACCACGCTGGAGTACCTCATGAGCGGTTCGATGGCGAAGGTGGCAATCCTGCTGCTGGTGATCACCGCGCTGTATTTCCGGCCGAACGGCCTGTTCGCAAGAAAAACCCGCGGGTGATGCCATGACCTTTCCCTTAAGAAAATCGGACGCGTTGCCGCTGGCATGCGTGGTACTGCTGCTGCTAGCCGTCCTGCCGCTTGGCCTGGATGATTTCCGGCTGAATCTGGTGAGCAAATACCTGTGCTTCTCCTTCGTGGCGATCGGGATCGTGCTGACATGGGGCTACGGCGGCATTCTCAGCCTCGGGCAGGGGATCTTCTTCGGGCTGGGGGGCTACATGATGGCGATGTTCCTGAAGCTCGAAGCCTCGGCGCCGGAGTTGCCGGATTTCATGGTCTGGAGCAGCGTCGACAAGCTGCCGTTCTGGTGGGAGCCCTTTCATGGCATCGGCTTTACGCTGCTGATGATCCTCGTGGTGCCGGCGCTACTTGCCTATGGCTTGTCGTACGCGATCTTCAGGCGGCGCGTCAGCGGCGTGTACTTCGCCATCGTCACGCTTTGCCTTGCCATGACGCTGACGGTGCTGATCATCGGCCAGCAGGGCGACACCGGCGGCGCCAATGGCATCACGGACTTCCGCACCTTCCTTGGCATGGATATCGTCGGTGATGCCGCCAAGCGCAACCTGTACTTCGTGCAAGCCGCGGCGGTCTCCGTGCTGATGCTGCTGGCGGTGCTGCTCCTGCGCAGCCGCTTCGGAAAGATCCTGATCGCCATCCGCGACAGTGAGGACCGGGTTCGCTTCAGCGGCTACAACACGGCGCATATCAAGGCCTTCGTCTTCATGCTGGCGGCCGTTCTTTCTTCCATCGGCGGCGCGTTCTACACGCTGCAGGTCGGATTGATCTCGCCGAACGTGGCGGGCGTCGTGACCTCGATCGAGATGGTGATCTTCGCCGCGGTGGGTGGACGGCTCTCGGTGCCGGGGGCGGTTGTCGGTGCCTTGCTGGTTGGCTTTCTCAAATCCTACCTTTCCGAAACCTTCCCGGAGATCTGGCTGTATTTCCTGGGGGCCGTCTTCATCCTTGTGGTCGTCGCCATGCCGAACGGACTGGCCGGGCTGATGGCCGGCATGAGCAAGGCGCAGCCGGATGCAGGAGGTGTCAAATGAACGCGGAGCTTGATATGGACCGTCTAGCGCCTATGCCAGGCGGCGTGCAGGGTGTCTCTACCGATATTTCCACCATCCTGAGAGTGGATGCGCTTACGGTGTCGTTCGATGGCTTTCGCGCTGTCGACCAGTTGAGTTTGCAGGTTGATCCTTGCGAGTTGCGAGTGATCATCGGCCCCAACGGGGCGGGGAAGACCACGCTGCTGGACATGATCTGCGGCAAGACCCGCCCGTCTTCCGGCAAGGTGTGGTTCGAGGGGAAAGACCTGACCCAGCTCTCCGAGCACGAGATCGTACGCGCGGGGGTGGGGCGCAAGTTCCAGACGCCTTCGGTGTATGAAGATCTGACCGTCTTCGAGAACTTCGAAATCTCGATGCCCAACGGGCAGGGCGTGTTGCAGTCGATCTTCTTTCGCCGCAGCCAGGCTGTGATCGAGGAGATCGAATCCTTGGCGGATCTCGTCTTCCTGCGCGATCACCTCGACCAGAAGGCCGGCAGGCTCAGCCACGGCCAGAAGCAGTGGCTGGAAATCGGCATGCTGCTGATGCAAGGGCCGAAGCTGCTGCTGCTGGACGAGCCCGTTGCCGGCATGAGCCCGCGCGAGCGCGAGCTGACGGCCGAATTGCTCAATCGCATCGCGCAAGGCAAGGCGGTCATCGTGATCGAGCACGACATGGATTTTGTCAAGCGGATTGCGAGGAAGGTGACCGTGCTGCATCAAGGGCGCTTGCTCAGCGAAGGCACGGTGTCGGAAGTCCAGGACGATCAGCGCGTGATCGACGTGTATTTGGGTCACTAGGAGTACGCCGTGCTTGAAGTCAATCGGTTGAATGTTGCGTACCGTGAATCGCATGTCATCAAGGACATCTCGTTCTCGCTGAAGGAAAGGGAATCCGTCGCCATCATGGGGCGCAACGGCATGGGCAAGACCACCTTGCTCAAGGCGCTGATTGGCATGTTGCCGGCCAGGTCCGGGAGCATCCAGCTGAACGGCAAGGAACTCATCGATGCGCGTGGATACGAGCGGGTGCGGCATGGCCTCGCGTTCGTGCCGCAGGGCCGGATGATCTTTCCGCAGCTGACCGTGGAGCAGAACATCCTGACCGGCACCGAGTACTCCGGGTATCGCGCCGTGCCGGAATACATTTATCGCTTCTTCCCCGTGCTGGAAGAGATGAAATCCCGCAAGGGCGGAAACCTGTCCGGCGGGCAGCAGCAGATGCTGGCGATCGCACGCGCGCTGGTTTCCGATCCCAAGGTGCTGATTCTCGACGAGCCGACCGAAGGCATCCAGCCGTCGATCATCAAGGACATCGCCCGCACGCTCAACATCCTGCGCAAGGAGAGGCAATTCGCCATCGTCGTCTCCGAGCAGGTCCTCAGCTTCGCGCTCGATCTTGCCGATCGCTTCCTGGTCATCGATGGCGGAAGGATCGTCCATGAGGAAGCGCGCGCCACTCTCGATCAGGACAAGGTCAGGTCATTCCTGACGGTTTGAATTTCCCCCCCCCACTGGACAGGAGCATTGCAATGAGACACGGAGATATTGGCAGCACCAGCGATTGCGTCGGCGTAGCGGTCGTCAACTACAAGATGCCCCGCCTGCACACAAAGGCCGAGGTGATCGATAACGCGCGCAAGATCGCGGACATGCTGGTTGGCATGAAGCAGGGCCTGCCGGGCATGGACCTCGTGGTGTTCCCAGAGTACTCGACCCACGGCATCATGTACGACGCCCGCGAGATGTACGAAACGGCATCCGAGATCCCCGGCGCCGAAACCGAGATCTTCGCCGCGGCATGCCGCAAGGCCAACGTCTGGGGCGTGTTCTCGCTCACCGGCGAGCGCCACGAGGAGCACCCCAACAAGGCGCCGTACAACACGCTGATTCTGATGAACAACCAGGGCGAGATTGTGCAGAAGTACCGCAAGATCATGCCCTGGGCGCCGATCGAAGGTTGGTATCCGGGCGACTGCACCTATGTCTCGGAAGGGCCGAAGGGGATGAAGATCAGCCTGATCATCTGCGATGACGGCAACTACCCTGAGATCTGGCGCGACTGCGCCATGCGCGGCGCCGAGTTGATCGTGCGCTGCCAGGGGTATATGTATCCGGCCAAGGAGCAGCAGGCCATGGTGGCGAAGACCATGGCCTGGATGAACAACGCCTATGTGGCGGTCGCCAACGCGACGGGCTTCGACGGTGTGTATTCCTACTTCGGCGGCTCCTCGCTGATCGGATTCGACGGGCGTGCGTTGGGCGAATGCGGTACCGAGGAGATGGGCATCCAGTATGGGGAATTCTCGCTCAGCCTGATCCGCGATGCGCGCAAGAATATGCAATCGAACAATCATCTGTTCAAGCTGCTGCATCGTGGCTACACCGGCAAGCTCAACTCCGGGGAAGGTGCCCAGGGCGTGGCTGCCTGCCCCTTCGAGTTCTATGGCAAGTGGATCAACGACCCGGACGGCACGCGCAAGATGGTCGAGTCGCTGACGCGCTCCACGCTGGGAACACCCGAGTGCCCGATCGAGGGCATTCCGCACGAAGCGGCGGCCCACCGCTAACCCAACCCCTGCGCGCCTGATAAGGCGGCCGGCGCCGGGCGCGCTGGCCGCCGCCTCGAATAAGGATTCTCCCGACGTGTCATCCCACATCGATTCGTACCGGATAGAAGAAGAGCCATATTATCGATCGTCCAGCGACGAGATCTCCTGGTTCGAGCACGCGTATGCCCACCGGCTGCCAATGGTCCTGAAGGGGCCGACCGGCTGCGGGAAGACGCGTTTCATCGAGCATATGGCCTGGAAGCTGCGCAAGCCGCTGATTACTGTGGCATGCAATGAAGACATGACGGCCTCCGACCTGATCGGGCGCTACCTGCTGGATGCGCAGGGCACAACCTGGCACGACGGCCCGCTGACCACAGCCGTGCGCCATGGCGCAATCTGCTACCTCGACGAAGTCGTCGAGGCGCGGCAAGATACAACGGTGGTGATTCATCCCTTGACCGACGCGCGCCGCATCCTGCCGCTCGACAAGAAGGGCGAGATCGTGCACGCGCATCCCGATTTCCAGTTGGTGGTGTCCTACAACCCCGGCTACCAGAGCCGCTCCAAGGACATGAAGCCGTCGACCCGGCAGCGCTTCGTGGCAATGCAGTTCGAGTATCCGGAGAAGGAAGTCGAAGCGGCTATCGTTGCCGAGGAGGCTCGGGTGCCGATGGAACTCGCGGTGCGGCTCGTCGAAATCGCGCATCGCTCCCGCGCACTGAAGCACCGGGGACTGGACGAGGGCGTGTCGACCCGGATGTTGATCTATGCGGCCATCCTCATCGGTGCGGGCGTCTCGCCGCGGCAGAGTTGCGAGATGACGATGACCCAGGCGTTGACCGACGACCACGATATCACCCTGGCGCTGCGTGGTTTCGTCGATGCCTATTTTGCGTGAGGGCGGCTGCCATGCGTTCAACCTTCCCTCCGGATGCGTATGGTGCCGGCCCCACCGGTGGCTCGCTTGCATGGTCTTTCCCTAAGGACGGCTCCGGCGCCGCCGGGGGCGTCAGCGCGCCGATGCCGCATGGCCAGTCCGGCCCGGGCGAGCCCGTGGCCGATGGCGTGGCCGCACGCTGGCTTGCTGCGCTGAACGATGAAGATGCTGCCTGCGCGCAAGCGGTTAGCGTACGCATGGGTACGCTGCTTGCCCGGCTCTCCGGCGACGCCTTCGGGCGCTGGGTGCTGACCGGCGTGCGACTGTATCCGAACGAGCCGGCCCAACGCCAGCAATATTTCCGGCTGGAAGATCCCCGGGCGATAGCGGCCTTGCATGCCGAGGGCGGCGCAGGAGATCTGTCATCAGCGATGCCGTCGCTTACGCTATTGCTGGAAGGACTGTGCGGCCGGCACATGCATATCCAGCCACGGAGCCAGACCGAACTGCATGCCGCGCCGCTCCGGCCTGTCCTGACTGGCGGCCACCTGCTGCTGCCCGACGATTACACCTCGCTGGATGCGCCGGATCGTTACCAGCTTTACCGCGCCGCGGTCGCGCATGCCGTGGCCCATCTGCGGTACTCGCCGGCCGCCCTGCCAGTCCAGACGCTCAAGCCGATGAGCCTGGCGGTGATCGCGGCAGTGGAGGACGCACGCGTGGAGCGTTTGCTCGTGCGCGACTGCCCGGGCACGCGCTCCTGGTTCGTCCCCTTGCTGATGCAAGGCCTTCAGCCCCATGGGCTGAGTTTCGCGGCCTTGATATCGCGGATGAACCTGGCCTTGCTGGATCCGGCTTATCAGGACGATAACTACTGGGTGAACAAGGCGCGGACGTTGTTCGAGTCCCTTGGCGAGGACCTGGGCGACTACGCGGCATGCCGGCGGGTGGCCTCGGTCCTGGCGAACGACCTGGGCCAGATGCGAGTTCGCTTTCACCTGCAGCAATATGCCGTGCCGGCAGCGTACCGAGACGACAACTCCTACCTCTGGGACTACGGCAATCCGGCAACGCCGCCGCAGGCGCAGGAGCTGGAGCTACAGTCTCATACCGCCGTCTCGGTCGCGCCGCAGGAAGAAGCCAGTGACGATGCGCAGGAGCCGGTGGCGGTGACCGCGGTCGAGTTGCGCAGGGAGTTGTACCCGGAGTGGGACTATCGCCTGGCGCTATCTCGTAGCGACTGGTGCACGGTCATCGAGCGGTCTTTCACCGCGCCCGCGCGCGCCGCCGGGCCGGCACCCGCACCGGGGGTTCCGCTCCTGCGGCTTTCCCGCCGCCGGCGTCTCAGCCGCGACGCGCGCCTGCGCCGGCAGCTCGAGGGCGAGCAGCTCGACCTCGACGCGGCCATCGAGCTTGCGGTAGAGCGCAGGCTCGATCTCTCCCCCGAGCCCAGGTTGTTCATTCGTCCCGCGAGCAGGGAGCGTGCTTCGAGCATCCTGCTGTTGCTGGATGTTTCCGCGTCGACCAACGACGTGGTGCCTGGCGCGCAGCGCTCGGTGCTCGCTATGGTAAAGGAGGCCGCCATCGTGCTGGCCCGCGCGGCGAGCGCGAGCGGTCATCGCATTGCGGTGCACGGCTTTTCATCGGATACGCGGGCGTGCGTGAACTACTATCGCCTGCTCGATTTCGGTGTGCCCTTCGACGACGCGAGCGAACACGCGATCTGGTCGCTGGCCGGACAGTACTCGACGCGCATGGGGGCCGCGCTGCGCCACGCAACCAACTGCCTGCGCGCTGAAGTGAGCGATCATCGCGCCATCATCGTCATCACCGATGGCGCGCCTTCCGATGTGGATGTGTTCGACAAGGACTATCTGATCCAGGACGCGCAGGCTGCCGTCCACGACGGTCTGCGCGCGGGTGTGGCCAGCTACGGTATTGCCATCGATCCCGGCGCTGCCGCGTATATGCGGACGATCCTGGGCCATGCCAATTTCCGCATCGCCAACGAACCTTCTGCGCTGCCCGCGCAACTGGCCGCGCTATACGCCAGGCTGGCGGCGGCATAGCCGCGCCGGATGCACAATTCGCCCTGGAAACCCGTATTTCCGGGATGCCACCAAGCCTGCGCCCGAAGTGCTTTAGAGTAGAATCATTCACAGAAACCACGGATTGCCAGCCGCTCTTGTTGTTGCCGCCAGTTGGATCCGACCGGGAACGGTTGGCGCAATTCAGGCGACGGTGATCATCGCGATGTTGCACTAGCGGCATCGTTACCTACAGGGATGTCTTCGAGCATGTATTTGCCAGCGCCTTCAGTCGGCATCGAAACAGGCCTGCGCTGCGCACAGCGCGGGTCAAGTCTGGGAAGGAGCGTTCGCCATGGCGAATAAGGACCCGGTCCGAATTGGCGTGCTCTTCTCCGAAACCGGGGTGACTTCCACCATCGGGCGATCGCAGATACAAGGCACGCTGCTTGCCATCCAGGAGTTGAACGACGTGGGCGGGATCAACGGGCGCGAGATCGTGCCGGTCGCTTACGACGCATGCTCGTCGCCGGCAGTCTATGCACAGATGGCCGAGCGGCTCATCGTCCACGACAAGGTCAACGTCATCTTCGGCTGCTATATGTCCAGCAGCCGGAAGGCCGTGCTGCCGGTCGTGGAGAAATGGAACAAGATCCTGTTCTACCCGACCTTGTACGAGGGCTTCGAGTTCTCGAACAACATCATCTACACGGGCGCCGCGCCGAACCAGAACAGCGTTCAGCTTGCGGAATTCATGACCGCGAATTTCGGCGCGCGGGTGTACCTGATCGGCTCCGACTATATCTATCCCTATGAGTCGAACCGCATCATGGGCGAGCTTGTGCTGCAGCGCCAGGACAGCGACAAGGTCGGCGAGCGCTATGTGCCGCTCGATGCCACGGAGAAGCACTTCAAGCCGATCATTGCGGATATCCTCGACAAGCGGCCGGACTTCATCTTTTCCACGGTGGTGGGTGATTCGACCGCGAGCCTCTATCGCGCTTACGCCGATGCAGGGCTGGACCCGAAGGTGATGCCGATCGGCAGCCTGACCACTTCCGAGGCGGAGATCAGGCAGATGGGTGCCGATGTGGCCACGGGGCATTTCACTGCCGCTCCCTACTTCCAGTCGATCCAGTCCGACGCCAATCTGCGCTGCCTTGAGCGTTTGCGCCGCAGGTTCGGGGAGGATTCGGTGCCGAATCTATGTTGGGAGGCGGCCTACTTCCAGGTGCATATTTTCGCCAACGCATTTTCCCAGGCGGGCGACGATGAAATCCTGAACATCATGCCGCACATACTCGGCAGCGAGTTCGAGGCGCCCCAGGGCCGTGTGCGCATCGAGCCGTCCAATCACCATACCTGTCTTTACCCCCGCATCGGGATTGCCAATTCGAAAGGTCAGTTCACCATCGTGCGCGAAGCCACTCGTCCGGTCCATCCCGATCCCTACCTCGTCACGCATTCGCTGGGCGACTGGACTACCACTCTCAGTACGCTGGAGCTTTGACGTGGACGGCGGCAGCCAAAGGCGGACCATTCGGGCGACGCCCCCTTTACTGAAAGACCTGCGCACGCTGCGGGTGCTGGTGTTCCATCCGGACGATACGGACGGGAAGCAGCTGACCCAGCAGTTGCAGCGCATCGGGTGTCAGGTGCAGGCCTTCTGGCCGCCGCTTCCCACCCTGCCCGAAGGTGTCGACGTGATCTTCCTGGCGGTACGGCCCGACAGCATCGACGTGGGTTTCGAGTGGCTCAAGACGGAGGAAGTGCCAACCATCATCGCGGTCGTCACCTACGAAAATCCGACGATCGTGGAGACGGTCCTTCATATCGGCTCGCAGGCGGTGCTGCCTTCGCCGGTACGCTCTTTCGGCCTGCTGTCAGCCCTGGTCGTCGCGCGGCAGGTTCATGGCAAGATGAAAGCGCACGTGCGCAAGGTGCGCAAGCTCGAGGGGAAGCTGCTTGGCGTGCGGCGCATCGCCGAGGCCAAGAGCATCCTGATGCGCACGCGCCAGATCAGCGATGGCGCCGCGTACGACCTGATCCGTGACCAGGCCATGAGCAAGCGGGTAACGACGGAGGAAATCGCGGCGGCAATCATCAACGCCAACGAGATTCTGTCATTGGGGAAGCTGTAGCCGGTCCGTGCAAAGAAAGCGGGCGTTCCTACATGTCAGGCCGCCCGTTTTTTTTTCACGCCAAAACCCAGTCGATCAGCGGCCCTTGCTCAACTCCGCATCGATCGCCTCGAGCAGGCGCGGATCGTTCGCGGCCACGTCCGGCGCGAAGCGCGCCACTACCTTGCCTTCCCGGTCGACCAGGAACTTCTCGAAGTTCCACAGCACATCGGTGGCGTTTTCCGGGTTCACGCCGTAGCCCTTCAGGCGTTCACGGAAAGGGCCGTCGCCGATGGCGGCCGGCTGGGCTTCGGTCAATGCCGCGTACAGCGGATGCTGGTCCGCCCCAAGCACCGAGACCTTCGAGAACATCGGGAAGTGCACGTCGTACGTCAGCTTGCAGAACTCCTGGATCTGCGCCTCGTCGCCCGGCTCCTGGCCCTTGAAGTTGTTGGCCGGGAATCCCAGCACCTCAAGGCCCTCGGCGCGCTTGGCCTGGTACAGCGATTCGAGCCCTTCGTACTGGGGCGTCAGGCCGCACTTCGATGCCACGTTCACAACCAGCAGCACGCGCCCGCGGAAATCCGCGAGCCGGCTGTCGGCGCCGTCGATGCGTTTCAGGGGGATGTCGTACAAGGTGCTTGCCATCTTTCGTCCTTACGGGAGCGCTACGGATTGCATGGAGCCGACAGTATGCAGGCCTTGGGTGATTCTTGCTCGGCACGACATCCGTGCCCGCAACACGGCCCTGGCTGATGGTCAGGCCGCCACGCGAGGGTCTTGCTTGACTTCCATGTCGACGTTATTCGAGTCCCTCGCTTGCCGGGCTATCGCTGACGCGTGTCCGCCGCTCCCGGCCAAAAAGCGCCGAAATCAAATGAAAGCTGCCTGTGATGTTTGATGGACAGGAGGTTGATTACGGTAGGGGATACCGCATAGAGAATGAGATAGCTGGAAAGTACATACTGCCTGAGCCGTGCATCACCCGCCTTCTCGCGGAGCGCCTCTTGCGCGCGCAGCGATTCGATCGATCCGGCTCGCAACCCTAGAAGAGGCGACCCTAGTTCCGGAAAGCGCTCCAGGGCCGGAATCACGTTGTCCAGCAATTCGTCGAGCAGCGCATCGAATGCCTGTGGCGCATCTGCCTCAAGCAGAAACGGCTCAAGGCGCTCCAGGTTGCGCTCGAAGTTTGCCGTTAGCCTGACCGTTATGTTCGACGTCACAAGCGGCGCTCTCTAGTCTGGCTCAGGGAGTGTTGCGCCGCCGCATGAGGCTGCGAATGGTAGCTTTGGCGTCCTTGGTACGATCGGCGCTGACATCGTCCAGGCCTTTCGACGCTTCATCTAGCAGTAGCAGGTGCACCCGCTCGGTCTCAAGGCGGTGATAGTAGTCCAGCCGCTGCGCGTCAATGAGTGCGACATAGCTTTCACCGTTCTTGGTGATGATCTTTTCCGCGCCTGCCTTTACTTGCTCGGCTAGCTCGGATAGCGTGGCACGGGCTTGCGACAGGGGTATCACATCACTCGCAGAGAATCCCATGGCGACCTCCGATCGGTTGGACTGTACAGAATATTGTACGTTATAGAAGTCAGACCGTCGCACGGAACCGGGGGCCGTGGGCTTGCCCGTGAGGTATCTAGCGCGCCACCACCGAAACCATCGCCACTGAGTGCAACCGCACACCCATTTCCCCGTGGTATTTCCTAAACTGCAAGACACTCGCCAACTCCGCCGGTCCCCCCGCCGGCCGTCCCGCCATGCCGCGCCTTGTCTTTGCCTCTGCAATCCAGCGCCATATCCCGAGCCCGGAGCGGGAAGTGCCCGCGGCTACCGTCTGCGCCGCGCTGGAGGTGGCGTTTCGGGCGCAACCGGAGTTGCGCGGTTATATCCTGGATGACCAGGGCCAGCTGCGCCGGCACCTCGCGGTGTTTGTCGATGGCTCGGCCATTCTCGACCGCCGGCGCATGAGCGATCGCGTGGGTGCCAGCAGCCAGATCTTCGTGGTGCAGGCGTTGTCCGGTGGTTGACGGCAGGCCGTTGAAGGCACGGGGCTGAAGCGAGGAGTCCTGCATGAACAATCAGCTTCTCATTGGCACGCGCAAGGGCTTGTTGATGTTGCTGCGCGATAGCGCGGGCGCGTGGAACCAGGAATCCGTGCATTTCCTGGGCGAGCCCGTCAGCATGGTGCTGGCCGATCCGCGTGACGGTGCCTTGTATGCGGCACTTAACCTTGGCCATTTTGGCGTCAAGCTATGGCGGCGCAGGGCGCGCAACGTGGAGTGGGAGGCTTGCGCGGTGCCGGTATATCCACCCCAGCCGCAGCCGGATCCGGCACAGGAACAGGCCGTGCCAGGCGTACCCATCCCTGCGCAGACAGGCGATCCCGTGGCCTCCGTGCCACCGGTGCCATGGTCCTTGCAGCAGATCTGGTCGATGGAAACCGGCGGGACGGATGAGCCTGGCGTGCTGTGGGCCGGCACCTTGCCGGGCGGCTTGTTCCGCTCCGGCGACGGCGGCGCCAGCTGGGCGCTGAACCGGCCGCTGTGGGACCGCCCCGAGCGCAGCGAGTGGTTTGGCGGCGGCTACGATGTGCCCGGCATCCACTCCATCTGCGTGGATCCGCACGATAGCCGCCACGTCACCGTGGCCGTGTCGTGCGGCGGTGTGTGGCAGACGCGGGACGGCGGCAGGAGCTGGGCCTGCACGTCGAGCGGCATGGTGGCCGACTACATGCCGCCGGAGCGGCGCGAAGATGGCAGTATCCAGGATCCGCACCGGCTGGCGCAATGTGCCGGCCATCCGCATGCGATGTGGGTGCAGCACCACGGCGGGATCTTTCGTTCCGGCGATGCCGGCATGCACTGGCAGCGCCTGCATGCCAAGCCGTCGAGCTTTGGCTTTGCGGTGGCGGCGCATCCGCGCCGGCCCAATACCGCGTGGTTCGTGCCGGCGGTGAAGGATGAATGCCGGGTGCCGGTGGACGGCAAGCTGGTGGTCACCCGCACGCGCGACGGCGGGGTGAGTTTTGAGGCATTCTCCGAGGGGTTGCCCGCGGCGCCGTCCTATGACCTGATCTACCGGCACGGGCTGGCGGTGGACCATACCGGCGAGCGGCTCGCCATGGGCTCCACCACCGGCGGCCTGTGGATATCGGAGAATGGCGGGGAGCGCTGGAAGCTGTTCTCGGCGCATCTGCCGCCGATCTACTGCGTGCGCTTTGCTTGAGATGCCGGTGCGCGCTCAGGGCCCATCGATTACCTGAACAGGACGCGAACGCATGGCTGAAGCAAGCGCTAAGAAGACAACCAATGCCACCAATGCCATCAAGGCCACCAAGGCCCCCACTGCCACCAAGACCACCATCGCCCGAGTCGGCATAGGCGGATGGAATTTCGCCCCCTGGCGCGACAACTTCTATCCCGCCAGCCTGACGCAGAGCCGGGAGCTGGAATACGCCAGCCGCCAGCTCACCGCCATCGAGATCAACAGCACCTACCACGGCACCCAGAAGCGTACCTCGTTCGCCAAATGGCGCGACGCGACGCCGGATGGCTTCGTGTTCTCGCTCAAGGCGTCGCGCTTTGCCACCAACCGCCGCGTGCTGGCCGAATCCAGCGAGTCCATTGAGCGCTTTGTCGACAGCGGCATCGCCGAGCTGGGCGACAAGCTCGGGCCCATCGTCTGGCAGTTCGCGCCCACCAAGCAGTTCGACCCGGAAGATTTCGAGGCCTTCCTGGCGCTGCTGCCGGCATCGGTCGAAGGCCGCACGCTGCGCCATGTGCTCGAGGTGCGCAACGAGAGCTTCATGACGCCGGACTATCTCAAGCTCGCGCGCAAGTACAAGGCCGCCACCGTCTTCACGGACTCGGACAAATTTCCGTCCTTCGCGGATCTCACCGCGGATTTTGTCTATGCGCGGCTGATGCGCAGCGCGCAGACGCTGAAGACCGGCTATGCACCGACGGCGCTCGATGCGTGGGGCGAGCGGGTGAAGACGTGGGCGGCGGGCGGCATGCCCGAGGACCTGCCGCAGGTGGACGACAAGGCCGCGGCCAAGCGTAAGCGCGAGGTGTTCGTATTCTTTATCAATGGCGCCAAGGAGCGCGCGCCAGCGGCGGCGCAGGCGCTGCTGGAACGACTGGGGTGGGCGCCGGGCTGAGGCGCGCGCCCGATCCGTGCGGGCCTTGTGTGTGGCCAAGCCACGTGCGGCCCGGCTCAGGCTTCGCTGGCGCTGCGCATCTGCGTTGGGGTCATGGCAAAGCGCGCGCGGAACACGCGCGCTAAATGGGCTTGACTGGCGAAGCCGCGGCGATAGGCGATCTCCGCCACGCTGTAGCGCCGCAGCGCGGGGGCACGCAGGTCGGTGGCAGCGCGTTCCAGCCGCCGCTCCAGGATGACCTGGGAAACGGTGAGTCCGTCGGCGGCAAAGAGGCGGTTGAGGTGGCGCAGCGATACGCCCGCGGCTTGCGCCACTTGCTCTGCGCACAGCGCGGCATCGTGCAGGTGGTCGTCGATGAAGCTGCGCGCCACCAGCATGTGCGAGGCACGCAAGGCGCTTACGCGTGCACCGCCGATCTGGTCGAGCAGCATGGCGCGCAGCAATTCGCAGGCTTCCTCCGGCACGCTCGCCGCGTCGGCGGCGGCTGGGCGACGCATGACTCCGGCCAGCAGCTTGCGCAGGGCGACGCTTAGCACACGGCCCGAGCCGGTGCCGGCGTGGATCTTGACCGGACGTGCCGGCGTGTCCCGCACGCAATGCGTATGGAACCAGGCGCTCGGCATGTCGAGCAGCAACAGGCGCATATTGCCGGTGAAGCCGAACAGGTAGGCGTGGCGGGTGTCATAGACGAGCAGCTCGCCGGGCTCGACCTGCTCGCAGGCCTTGCCCTGGTAGAAGAAGGCGCTGCTCTCCAGCACCAGCGAGGCGAACACCGAATCCTTCGGGTGCATGCGCGCCAGATGTGGCGTGCGTTCGATCACGTGCTCGTTGCCGCGGATCTCGGCCAGCCGGACCACGCCGAGATCGACATTGCTTTGCGTCGCGCGTAGCCCGCCTTCGGCGAACGAGGAGCATTTCAGGCCGACCAGCACGGAGGCGTTGTAGGCCTCCCAGTAGTCCAGCCGCTGGCTGGGCGGGACGGCATCGGTCGAGATCTGCGTGAACGGGGGAGGGCGTTGAGTTGGCACGGGTGTCTCCTTCTGCCGGCCGGCTGGCGTCTTTCCTCGTGCGCCTTGGCCGCCCACGCAGTATAGAGAAGTCGCGCGCCGCGCCAGCTTGAGGAAATCCCGGATGCCGTGCATGCGCTCGGCCAGGCATCTCAGCCGAGCATGAAGTCCGCGCAGCGTTCGGCGATCATGACAGTGGGGGCGTTGGTGTTGCCCGAGACCAGCTTCGGCATCACCGAGGCATCGCACACCCGCAGGCGCCGCACGCCGCGCACGCGCAGTTGCGGATCGACCACGGCGCGATGGTCGCTTCCCATGCGGCAGGTGCCGCTAGGGTGGTACACGGTCTTGGCGCGCTCGCGCACGTAGTTCTCCAGCTCGGCCTGCGGCAGTTCGGTATCCGCGCCCGGTAGCAGCTCGCCCTCGACCACCCTCGCCAGCGATGGCATGCGCAGGATGGTGCGCGCGAGCCGCACGCCGCGAACCAGGGTGGCAACATCGTCCTCGTGGCTCAGGTAACCCGCATCGAAGCGGATCGGCGAGGCCGGGTCCGCGTCGCGCAGGCGGATGGCGCCGCGCGAGCGCGGTCGGAGAAAGCTCGGGTTGACCGAGATGCCATGCCCCGGCAGGGGCTCGCGGCCCACATCACCCACCAGCACTGGCAGTACGTGGAACTGCACGTCGGCCCGGCCGCAGCCGCTGGTATCGAAGAAGCCGCCGCTTTCGACCACGTTGGAGGTCAGCAGCCCGGTCCTGAACAGCGAATACGCAAGCCCATGCCTCAGCGCCTTCAGGCCGCGGTCGTTGCCGAGCATGCTGATGGGCTCGCGCGCGCGGCCGTAGACGGAGACTTCGAGGTGATCCTGGAAATGCTGGCCGACATCGGGCGCATCGTGGGTGATGTCAATGCCGAGCGAGCCGAGGTGCGCGGCCGGCCCGATGCCGGATAGCATCAGCAGCTTGGGGCTCGCCAGCGCGCCGGCGGCCAGGACGACTTCGAGGCGGGCGCTGGCCGTGGCCTGCGTGCCGTCCGGGCGGCGGTAGGCCACGCCCGCGGCCGCGCCGTTCTCGAACAGGATGCGGGTGACGTGGCATCCCGTGGCCACGGTCAGCCCCGGATACCTGCGCGCCGCCGCCAGGTAGGTCGAGGCAGTGCTGCCGCGCTGGCCGTCGAGCGTGGTGGTCTGGTAGAAGCCCACGCCGTGTTGCCGGTTGCCGTTGAAGTCGTGGTTGTAGGGGATGCCCATTTCCTGGGCTGCCTTGACGAAGGCCGGGCTGAGCGGATGGCGGTAGCGTGTGTCGCTGACCGGCAGCATGCCGTCGGTGCCGTGGTGGTCGCCGGCAAGGCGTTCGTTGCGTTCTGCCCGGCGAAACACCGGCAGCACGTTATCCCAGCCCCAGCCGTCGCAGCCGGCGTCGCGCCAGTCGTCATAGTCTGCCGCCGTGCCCCGGATGTAGATCATGGCGTTGACCGAGCTGCCGCCGCCGAGCGTGCGCCCCTGCGGCACATGCATGGTCCGCCCGGCCGCCGCGGCCTGCGGCTCGGTCTCGTAGAGCCAGGTGCGCTCGGTACCGATGACCCGGACGAACGTTGCCGGCATCCGCACGAAGCGGCTGTCGTCGGCGGGTCCGGCTTCGAGCAGGAGCACGCTGTATCCGGCCGCTGCCAGGCGGTATGTCACGACGCAGCCCGCCGAACCGCCGCCGACCACCACATAGTCGAATGCCTCGTCCTCGCCACGGTGCCTTTGCATGGATTGTCTCCTCGTTCCTGGTCGCCTTCCGTTTTCGTTTTCGCTTTCGTTTCCGTTTCCGTTTCCGTTCGCTCACACGCGGGCATCGGCGCGACGGCGCCCGCTGCCGCCGGACAATCCGGCTGGTAGCAAACTACGTGAGGCAACAGGTCAGCACGGGTTGCAGTTCTGATGAGTCAATGCGCGGGCGCCTATGGTTGGCGCGTAGCGTTTTATGTCTCCTGCCTGCCAGGATTGTTGATCGCGTGGCTGATATGGCGCCATGTGCGCGAAGCGCCTGCGCAAGGCCATGGGCGGGCTGGGGCAGTGCCGCGGGCCGAGGGGCCGGGCGCGTCACCGCTGGCCGTGCTGCGTCAGCGCAATATCCTGCTGTGCGTGCTGATCAGCTGCGTGTTCCTGACGTGGTTCGTCATCATCATTTCCTTCGCGCCCACCTACCTGGTCTCGGTCAAGCACTACAGCCCCGGCACCATGAGCGCGGTGATGAGCTGCCTTGGCGTGGCCTGGGTGGTGTGGGGATTCGCCGTACCCGCGATCTCGGACCGCGTCGGGCGGCGTCCAGCCATGGTGGGCTTCTCCCTGCTGGCAGCGCTTTGCCCGTTGGCGTTTATCTACGTCGATTCGCCAGTGGCGCTGGGCGCGGCGGTGCTGCTCAGCTACACCGGCCTGGGATGCTTCACGCTGTTCATGGCGACCATCCCGGCCGAGACCGTTTCGCGCGGTGCCATGGCCACCGCGCTAGGGTTGATCATGGGCGTGGGAGAACTGGTGGGCGGCTTCGTTTCGCCGACCGTGGCCGGCTTTGCGGCGGATCGCTTCGGGCTGCCGGTGGCGATGTGGATGTCGGCCATCGGCGCGCTCGCGGCCGGCGTGCTGTCGCTCGGGCTGGTGGAAACCGCGCCCGCGCGCACCAGGGCACCGGATATCGGTGTTGACATCCCCAGCCCGTTATAATCCGGCATGACCTCAAGCCCTACCCAATCCGCAGCGCCCGCCGCTGCCGGCGCCTCTTTCTCCAAACTGCCTCTTTCGCCTGCCACGCTGGCGACGCTGGAGCAGCTCGGCTACCAGACCATGACCCCGATCCAGGCGGCCAGCCTGCCGATCGCGCTGGCCGGCCAGGACCTGATCGCGCAGGCCAAGACCGGCAGCGGCAAGACCGCCGCCTTCGCGCTGGCGTTGCTCAACCGGCTGGATGCGCGCCGTTTCGATGTGCAGGCGCTGGTGCTGTGCCCCACGCGCGAGCTGGCCGAGCAGGTCACGCAGGAAATCCGCCGCCTGGCGCGCGCGGAAGAAAACATCAAGATCCTGACGCTGTGCGGCGGCTCGCCGATGCGCCCCCAGGCCGACAGCCTGGCGCATGGCGCACATATCGCCGTGGGCACGCCCGGCCGCATCATGGATCACCTGGAGCGCGGCACGCTGAACCTGGAGGCGCTCAACACGCTGGTGCTGGACGAAGCCGACCGCATGCTCGACATGGGCTTCTTCGACGACATCGTCTATGTGGCGAGCCACTGCCCCAAGGAACGCCAGACGCTGCTGTTCTCGGCCACCTATCCGGAAGGCATCGCCAAGCTCAGCCAGCAGTTCCTGCGCAAGCCGCGCGAGGTCAAGCTGGAAGAGCAGCACGATGACAGCAAGATCCGCCAGCGTTTCTTCGAGGTGGACGACAGCGACCGCCTGAACGCCGTGGGCCTGCTGCTGAATCATTTCCGCCCGGTCAGCTCGCTGGCCTTCTGTAACACCAAGGCGCGTTGCCGCGACCTGGTCGACCTGCTGCGCGCGCAAGGCTTCGAAGCCCTGGCGCTGCACGGCGAGCTGGACCAGCGCGAGCGCGACCAGGTGCTGGTGCAATTCGCCAACCGCAGCTGCTCGGTGCTGGTTGCCACCGACGTGGCCGCCCGCGGGCTGGACATCGCCCAGCTCGAAGCGGTGATCAACGTCGACGTCACGCCGGACCCCGAGGTCTACGTCCACCGCATCGGCCGCACCGGCCGCGCGGACGAGGACGGCTGGGCGCTTAGCCTGGCGAGCATGAACGAGATGGGCCGCGTGGGCAATATCGAGCAGGCCATGGGCGCCGAGATGGAATGGCAGCCCCTGGCCGACCTGACGCCTGCCAGCAACGAACGCCTGCTGCCCCCCATGGTCACGCTGCAGATCCTTGGCGGGCGCAAGGAAAAGATGCGCCCGGGCGATGTCCTCGGCGCGCTGACCGGCGACGCGGGCTACGCCAAGCACCAGATCGGCAAGATCAACGTGATGGACATGTCCACCTACGTGGCGGTCGAGCGCTCCATCGGCCGCGAGGCAATGCGCAAGCTGAACGACGGAACGGTGAAGGGCAAGCGCGTGAAAGTGCGCATGCTGACGGAATAACGGTGGCCGCGACGCTGTTGTACCCGCGCGGGCTGCGCCTGCCGGGCTTGCCTGGCCTGTGCCGATGAAAACGCCGAAGCGGCTGCAGCCGCTGGTAGAAGACGGCCTGGTCGATGAAGTGCTGCGCCAGCTGATGAGCGGCAAGGAAGCCACGGTCTACGTTGTGCGCTGCGGTGGCGAGATCCGTTGCGCCAAGGTCTACAAGGATGCCGCGCAACGCAGCTTCCGCCAGGCCTCGACCTACCAGGAAGGGCGCAAGGTCAAGAACAGCCGGCAGGCGCGCGCCATGGAAAAGGGCACGCGCTACGGGCGCAAGGTGGCGGAAGAGGCCTGGCACAACGCGGAGGTGGATGCGTTGTACCGCCTTGCCGCCGCGGGCGTGCGGGTGCCCACGCCGCATCTGTGCTTCGAGGGCGTGCTGCTGATGGAGCTGGTGGTGGATGCCGAGGGCAATGCCGCCCCGCGCCTGAACGACGTGGCGCTGAGCCCGGAGCAGGCGGTGGCATTCCACGACGCGCTGATCGAGCAGGTGATCCTGATGCTGTGTGCCGGCGTGGTGCACGGCGACCTGTCCGAATTCAACATCCTGGTGGATGCCGACGGTCCGGTCATCATCGACCTGCCGCAGGCGGTGGATGCCGCCGGCAACAGCGAAGCCAGCGGCATGCTGGAGCGCGATGTGGATAACCTCGCGTTCTACTTCGGCCAGTTTGAGCCGGCGCTTAACGGTACGCAGTACGGCAAGGAAATCTGGGCGCTGTACCAGGCCGGCTTGCTGCATCCCGGCGTGAAGCTGACCGGCCAGGTTGCCGTGGACGACACCCCGGTGGATGTGGAAGCCGTGCTGGCGGAGGTGGAAGACGTGCGCCTGGAGGAAGAGGCGCGCCAGCGCTACCTGCAAAGCGCGGAGTGACCGGATCGTCCGGTCATCCGGTCATCCGGGCATCCGGGCATCCGGGCATGGTCATCCGGTCGCCAGCTTCAACCGAGCCGTACGACATACCCCGCCTTCGGCTCGCTCCCACCTGCCACCAGGCTCGCAATCCTCTCCTGCGCCGCGCCGAAGCCCTGCTCTTCGATCAGCGTCAGCCAGCCGTTCGCCGGCTCCTTCACGTAATCGATAAATGCGCGCTGCGCGGCGTTGAAGCGCTGGTTCACGCCTTCGGGCCCCCAGTCGGCGTTGCGCTTGCGGATCTGCACCGGCGCGAAATAGAACTCGGGCTTAGGCCCGGGCAGGCCGGTGTCGCGCAAAAAGCTCGTGTTCTGCGCCGAGCCGGCAAAGCAGTCGTACACCAGCGCGCTGCCAAAGTGATGGTGCACGCGTGCGCGCAGCGCTTCGTCGCCGGAGAAGTCCACGTAGAGCGTGGGCACGTCGGTGGCGAGCGTTTCCAGCCCGTCGTAGCTGACGACTTCCTCGTAGCAGCCAAGGCCTTCGACAAAGGCGCGGTTGCGCTCCGAAGTGATGGCGGCCAGCGAGATGCCGGGGATGTCGCGCAGGCAGAAGGCGGTGCCATAGGCGGTCTTGCTGGAGGCGCTGGACACCACCAGCCGCGTGGCGCTGAAAAAGCGGTTGTCCTCGAGGAAGTCGGCCAGCATGTATGACGTGATGAACAGCGGCCGGTACAGCATCTGGTAGTTCTCCAGCGCGGGCGCGTAGGCGGCGTCATGGGTCACGCGGGTGTACTGATTGTAGGCGGAGGTCAGGGCCCGGCGGTGCTCGAGGGCATCGTAGAAGCCGCGCTCGGTCACGCGCTCGGGCTGCATGCGGATATGGCTGGCGATGGGAAAGTAGCCGTAGAAGCGCTCGCCTGCCGCCACGCCGGGCACCTTGGAGTCCACCACATCGGCAAAGCCCCACACCGGCATATGGCCCCATTCCTGTTGCCCGGTGGGAAAGAACTGCCAGTAGTTCATGGCGTCGCCAAAGGCGGCGTAGGTGATGTTGTTGGTGGTGAGCAGTTCAAGGCCCTTCCGGCCCCGGCGTGGGCGGAGAAACATCGATGCGCTATAAGGAGAACAGCAGCGCCGATCTGACCGAAAGAGCAAT